>JBQCHW010000200.1:0-4243 GCA_051954315.1 Solirubrobacterales bacterium | reverse complement strand
GCACGCCGAGACGCTCGTCCACCGGCCTCACGAGGCGAGCCTCTTCCGCAGCTTCGTCGAGGCCTGCAAAGGCGAGGGCTCTGCCGCCCGAGGCAGCGGCAGCAACCGCGAGGTTGCGTGAGCGAAGGGGCCGGCACGCTGCCGGCCTGGGCCTCCTGGGCTGAGCCGCACGAGCTCGGCCCCTACACGGTCGGGATCGAGGAGGAGGTGATGCTCCTCGACGAGGTCAGCTGGGCGCTGGCCCACCGGATCGACAGCGTGCTGCCGCGGCTGCCGCACCGGGGCGACAGCTTCACCGCTGAGACGCATGGCTCGGCGCTGGAGATCCAGACCGGCGTCCACGCGACGATCGCCAGCTCGATCGCCGAGCTGGGGGCCTTGCGGCGGGAGCTCGAGGAGACGCTGCGGCCGCTCTCGATGCGGGCCGCCGGCGCCGGCACCCACCCCTTCGCGGTCTGGCAGGAGATCGTCGTCTCGGCCGGCGAGCGCTACCAGTTCGTCTACGGGTCGATGCGGGAGCTGGCGCGGCGGGAGCCGACCTTCGGCCTCCACGTGCACGTCGCCGTCCCCGACCCCGAGGAGGCGATCCACGTCGCCAACCGCCTCCGCACCCACATCCCGCTGCTGCTCGCGCTCTCGGTCAACTCGCCCTTCTGGCAGGGGCGTGACACCGGCCTCGCCTCGGCGCGGACGCCGCTCTTCCAGGCCTTCCCGCGGGTGGGAATCCCGCGGGACTTCGACGACTACGCCGACTACGTCGAGTCGGTCGACGTGCTGATCCGCAGCGGCGCCGTGCCGGAGCCGACCTTCCTCTGGTGGGACGTGCGGCCGCAGCCGCGCTTTGGCACCGTCGAGGTGCGGATCATGGACGCGCAGACGACGCTCGCGGACACCGCGGCGATCGCCGCCCTCGTTCAGTGCATCGTCCGCGCCGAGGTCGAGGAAGGGACGCACCTGGAACGGTGGATGCCGCAGGAGGTGCTGTCGGAGAACCGCTTCCTCGCCGCCCGCGACGGCATGGACGCCGAGCTGATCGAGCCCGAGCTCGACCGCCGGGTGCCGGCGCGCGACCTGCTCGCCGACCTCGCCGTCGTCTGCCGCCCCCACGCCCAGGACCTCGGCTGCGAGGCCGAGCTGGAGCGGGTCCCGGAGCTGGGACGGCGGACCGGCGCTCAGCGCCAGATCGAGCTGGCCCGCTCGCTCGACTCGCTGCCGCGGCTCGTCGGGGTGCTGGCGAGCGACTTCCTGGCGCGGGCCTAGCCGCCGCTCGGCGGCAGTACGAACTGCGACACGATCAGGTTCGCCGCGAGTCGCGGCTCCTTGCCCTCGCGACGGCGCTCGATGCGGACCTCGATCACGACCGTGCTCTTGCCGACGTGCAGGGGCTCGGCGGTCGCCTCGATCTCGTCGCCGAGGATGCCGGCGGCGAAGACGTTCAGCTTCAGCTCGATCGTCGTGAAGTTGTGGCCAGGCGGGATGCAGCGGAAGGTCGACCAGGCGGCGACGGTGTCGCCGAGCGCGGTCCAGACGCCGCCGTGGACGAAGCCGCCGGGGTGCAGGTGACGCTTGTCGACAACGATGCTGCCGCGGGCGTGGGAGTCCTCGACCTCGAGCGGCTCGATCCCGAGGTCGCCGGGGAAGCTGCCGGGCAGGAAGGCCCGAACCGACTCCGGGGTGATCATCGAGCTCGGGTGCGGGGCGTCGTTCATCGGGGCGGCAGCCTATCCCTCGGGGTCCAAGCCGAACCCTTCGAGCCCGTAGTCGCCGTAGGGCTCGTCGCGCTCGCGAACCGCCTCGCGGAAGCCGGACTCGCTGGCGCGGCGGACGAAGCCGTGGCCCTCCTCGGTGTGGCGGGCGATGCCGTCGAAGAAGGTGCCGAGCACCTGGGTCTGGGTCAGGCCTTGGGCATGCACGGTCTGGTTGACCAGCAGCTTCATCATCACCAGCTGGTTGACCGGCATCCGGGCGACGCGCTCCAGCAGCCGCTCGAAGCGCTCGTCGAGCCGGTCGGCCGGCGCCGCCTCGGTCGCCAGCCCCCACTCCGCCGCCTCGGCCCCGGTCAGCGAGTCGCCGGTGAGCAGCAGGCGCTTGGCCCGCATCGGCCCCAGCCGGCTCGCCCACATCGCCGTCGTCGGCGAGCCCCAGACGCGGGCCGGCGGGTAGCCGATCTTCGCGTCCTCGGCGATCACCAGCAGGTCCGAGCAGAGCGCCATGTCGGTGCCGCCGGCGACGCAGTAGCCGTGGACCTTGCAGAGGACCGGCTTCTCGGAGTGGAAGAGGCTCATGAAGCCGCGGACGTTGCGGCTCATGAACTGGTAGTCGGTGACCGGGTCCCAGTTCGAGTTCGGCTGGTGGTTCTTGCCGATCACGGCGGGGTCGAGCGGCGAGCCGGGCGGCGGTGCGCTCCCCTCCCCCAGCTTGCTCATGTCGCCCTCGGCGGAGGCAACGAGGTCGTAGCCGCCGCAGAAGCCCGAGCCGTTGCCGGCGAGGGCGATCGCGTGGACCTCCGGGTCGAGGTTCGCCCGCTCGACGCACTCCGCCAGCTCGACCGGCATCCGCGGCGTGATGCCGTTGCCCCGCTCGGGCCGGTTCAGGGTGATGCGCGCGACCCGGCTGTCGACTTCATAGAGAAGCGTCTCCATGAGCCGACCCTAATCGGTGAGTGGTGAGTTGAGCCGGTTATAGGCGGCCCAACTCACCAAATGCTGCTTAGTTGAGGCGTTCGACGAGCATCGCCTTGCCCTGGCCGCCGGCTACGCACATCGTCTCGAGGCCGACCTGCTGGTCGTCGGTCTCGAGGACGTTCAGCAGGGTGCCCATGATCCGGGCGCCGGTCATCCCGAAGGGGTGGCCGAGGGCGATCGCGCCGCCGTGGGTGTTGAGCTTGTCTTCGTCGATCCCGCATTCGGCCATGATCGGGATCACCTGGGCCGCGAAGGCCTCGTTCAGCTCGACCCGGTCGACGTCGTCGATCGTCATCCCGGCGCGGTCGAGCACCTTCTTGATTGCGCCGATCGGGGCGACGCCCATCAGCTCCGGCTCGTTGCCGTGGGTGGCGGCGGTGATGATCCGGGCGCGCGGCTTCAGGCCGAGCTCCTGGGCTTTCTCGGCGCTCATCAGCAGCACCGCGGCGGCGCCGTCGTTGAGCGGGCAGGAGTTGCCGGCGGTGACGCCGCCGCCGCCTTCGAAGGCCTCCGGCAGTTCGGAGAGCTTCTCCAGGGTCGAGGAGGCGCGAGGCCCGTCGTCCTTGGTGACCTCGGTCCCGTCCTCGAGCTTGACCGGGACGATTTCGCGGTCGAAGAAGCCATCTTCCTGCGACTGGACGGCGCGTTCCTGGGAGCGCTGCGCGAACTTGTCCATGTCGGCGCGGCTGACCTCGTACTTCTTGGCGACGTTGACCGCGGTGATGCCCATGTCGATGTAGGCGTTGGGCTGGCCGTTCTCGCCGATCAGGTTCGGGTTGCGGTCGGCGGCCCCGGCGGGCTCGGTGCGCTCGTTGAACTTGCTCACCCACTCGACCCCGACGGCCAGGTAGGCGTCGCCCTCGCCGGCCTTGATCGCGTTGCCGGCGTGGCGGATCGCGTCGAGGCTGGAGGAGCAGTAGCGGGAGACGGTGACCCCGTTGACCTCCTGCGGCAGCTTCTCGCTGAGCAGGGAGATGATCCGGGCGATGTTGAAGGCCTCGAGGCCCTGCGGCATGCCGACGCCGCAGAAGACGTCTTCGATCAGGGCCGGGTCGACCTCGGGGTTGCGCTCGAGCAGCCGGTCGACCACGTAGGCGCCCATCTCGTCGGGGCGCAGCTGGGCAAGCGAGCCCTTGAAGGCACGGCCGATCGGCGTGCGGATGGTGTCGACGATCACTGCTTCGGGCATTCCGGTATCTCCTTGAAGGCGTGGGAGGGCTTGCGACTGCGGCAGCAGGGTAGTTGACCGGCGACATGGGCGTTTCGTGTGAATCCGCACAAAGTTTCCCGGAACCGTCATGAAGCTGCGTTACATTCGCCTCAATCCACCTCGCGGGTATCGCGAGATTTGCCGGTTCGCGGCAACGAAAGGAGGGCCCCTTCATGCCTGAGGGTTACTGCGTCAAAGAGCGCAAGAAGGTCGAGATCAAAGACGCCAAGCAGGTGACGATGAAGAACGGTCGCCCGGCGATCCAGGGCGTTTGCCCGGACTGCGGGACGAAAATCTTCAAGATCGGGAAACTCGAATAGGAGCTCTCTGAAGGGAATTTGAACCCGGC
>JBQCHW010000199.1:0-9285 GCA_051954315.1 Solirubrobacterales bacterium | reverse complement strand
GAGCGCGTGGCGGGCCAGGCGCCGCCGCGGCGTCGCGGCGTTGAGGGCGTCCTGAACGTCGGCCATCACCGCGCGGGAGCGGTGCATCCGCAGCGCCCGCTCCAGCGCCGGCCGCTCGCTCTCGCGCAGGTCCGGGTTGCGGGCCGCCTTTTCCAGCAGCCGCGCCCGCTCCCAGAGGCTTGGCGCCCGGCTGGCAGAGAGGCTGCCTTCGTGGAGGACGTAGTCGTAGAAGGGCTCGGCGGAGAAGCCGACCTCGGCGCCGTCGAGGATCGCCCGCAGCCAGCAGTCCCAGTCGTAGGCGATGCGGAAGCTCTCGTCGAAGCCGCCGATCGCCTCCAGGCGGCTGAGGCGGATCGCCGGCCAGCCGCCGACGAAGCAGGTCTCGAAGATCGCCGTCCGCTGGTGCTCGGCGACGAACGGGGTGTGGGTGGCGAAGGTGCCGACGCCTTTGCCGCCGACGACGAGCCGGGCGTCGGTGGTGATCAGGTCGAGCTCCGGGCGCTGTCGGGCCAGCTCTGCGATCGTCTCGAGCCGCCGCGGGTGGTAGGCGTCGTCGGCGTCGAGGACCGCCATGAAGTCGCCGCGCGCCGCTTCCGCGCCGGTGTTGCGGGCCGCCGCGCCGCCGCCGTTTTTACGCCGGACCACCCGGATCTGCCCCTCGTAGGGGCGCAGTGCCCCCGCGAGGTCGTCGGTGGAGCCGTCGTCGACGACCAGGACCTCGTCGGCCGGCAGGGTCTGGGCCAGGGCCGAGTCGATCGCAGCGGCGATCGTGCCGGCTGCCTGGTAGGCGGTGATGACGATCGAGAAGGTCGGCTCGCTCATGCCGGCAGCCGCCAGGAGTGGGGGAGGGAGACGTCGCCGTCGGCCTCGACCGCGATCGGGCGGCCGCCGACCACGCCTGGCTCGACGTCGAAGAAGGCGGCTGCCTGCAGCCCGTCCTGGATGTGGCGCTTGCCTTTGACGATGACGTCGATCCGGTAGCGCCCCGGCAGCAGCGGCAGCGTCTCGATCTCGCACTCGAGCCGGGTCCCCGGCTCCGGCCCGCGCACGTCGACTGGCGCTGACATCTCGCTGTCGAGGGTGCTGACCGGCTGCCCGAGGCTGTTGACGATCGTCAGCTGGCACTCCATCTTCGGCAGGTGCTCGGTGACATCGACGACGATCCGGGCCGGGCGGCCGGCGACGACGACGTTCGGCGGGCCGCCTCCCGCGTCGAGGATCTCCAGGCGCCGCACCAGGGTCTCGTCATAGGCGCGGTTGTCGCGATCGCGCCGCTCCAGCAGGTCGTCGGTGGCGGCGCTCTCCAGCGTCCGCAAATAGCTGTCGATCGCCTCGACGATCGGCGCATCGGCTTTGACTTCACCGCGTTCGAGGAGGATGCCGCGGGTGCAGAGCGCCTGGATGATCGCCAGGTTGTGGGAGACGAAGATCACCGTCCGCCCCTCCTTGGCGACCTCGTTCATCTTCCCCAGGGATTTGCGCTGGAAGGCGGCGTCGCCGACCGCCAGCACCTCGTCGACCAGCAGGATCTCCGGCTCCAGGTGGGCGGCGACGGCAAAGGCCAGCCGCACCGACATCCCGCTCGAGTAGCGCTTCACCGGCGTGTCGAGGAAGCGCTCGAGCTCGGCGAATTCGACGATTTCGTCGAAGCGGGCGCGAATCTCGCTGCGCCGCATCCCGAGGATCGCGCCGTTCAGGTAGACGTTCTCCCGCCCGGTCAGCTCGGGGTGGAAGCCGGTCCCGACCTCGAGCAGCGAGCCGACCCGCCCGGTCACGTCGGCGTAGCCGGCGCTCGGCTCGGTGATCCGCGAGAGGATCTTCAGCAGGGTGCTCTTGCCGGCGCCGTTGTGGCCGATCAGGCCGACGACTTCGCCGCTGCGGACGGTCAGCGAGAGGTCGCGCAGCGCCCATAGCTGGTCGCCCTGCTCCTGCTTTTCCCGCGAGAGCAGCCGCCGCGGCGCCGACATGATGCTCTCGCGCAGGGTCCCGTAGCCGCGGCCCCGCAGCCCGAGGGTGTAGCGCTTGCCCAGCTCGTTGGTCTCGATCGCGATCTCGGTCATGGCCCTAGACGAAGTCGGCGAAGGCGCGCTCGACGCGGTCGAAGTAGGCGAGCCCGGCGACGAGGATGATCGTCGCCGAGACGGCCGAGACGCCGATCAGGTCCCAGGGGGCGTTGCCGGTCCCGAGCGTCGCCCAGCGGAAGCCTTCGACCACCCCGACCATCGGGTTGATCGCGCTCAGCGTCCGCCAGGGCTCGTCGATCGAGCTGCTCGGATAGACGATCGGGGTGAGGAAGAGCCAGAGCTGGATCGAGAAGGGGACGACGTATTTGACGTCGCGGAAGCGCACGTTGACCGCCGCCAGCGCCGAGCCGACCCCAAGTGCGGTGATCGCGGCGATGGCCACCAGCAGCGGCAGGGCGAGGATCGCGATGCCCGGCGCGTAGCCCCAGATCAGCACGATCGCCAGCAGGATCACGATCGAGATCGCCAGGTCGACGAAGCCGGCGACGATCACCCCGGCCGGCATGAAGATCCGCGGGAAATAGATTTTCGAGACCAGCCCCGCGTTGGCGACCAGGCTTTCGGAGCCGAGCAGCATCGAGTTGGCGAAGAAGACCCAGGGGACCAGCGCCGAGAGGCTGAAGAGGGGGTAGGGGAGCCCGTTCGAGGAGATCCCGGCGACGTTGCCGAAGATCAGCGAGAAGACGACCATGAAGCCGATCGGCTGCAGGACCGCCCAGGCGCCGCCGAGCGCGGTCTGGCGGTAGCGGATGGTGATGTCCCGCATCGCGATCTGGAGGGCGAGATCGCGGTAGCGCCAGAGTTCGCGCGGCGAGAGCACGCGGCTGAACCCGGTGGTGGGCTGCAGGCGGATCGTCTCGGGGGCCGGCGAGGGCTCGATCGCGGCGGGTGGCGGGGCGGTCTGGGTCTCCATCGGCTTGAGCATAGATAGAGATCGGCAGGTCGCCGCCGCGCCTGATCCCCGCACGGAGCCTTGCCTCGCGAGGGCTCTAGGATTGCCGGCTCCTTGATGTCGCCGCCCTTTTTCAGCGTCATAGTGCCGACCTATAACCGGGAGCGGATCGTCTGCCGTTGCGTCGACAGCATCCTCGGGCAGAGCTTCGAGGACTTCGAGCTGATCGTCGTCGACGACCACTCCAGCGACGGCACCCTGGCCGCCCTGGAGGGCTATGACGACCCGCGGCTGCGGGTGGTCGAGCACGCGCGGAACCGCGGCATCACCCCCTCGCGCCACACCGGCGTGCTCGAGTCCAGCGGTCGCTGGATCGTGATCGTCGACAGCGACTGGGAGCTCTTCCCCGAGGCGCTGGAGCGAATGCACCAGATCGTCCTCGAGCTGCCCGACGGGGTCCGGGTCGTGCGCAGCCGCCTGGTCTGGGACGACGGCAAGGTCACCCCGGGTTTCACGCCGCCGGAGCCGATCGGCTACGAGGGCCGGATCAGCTGGGCCGAGGCCGAGGGCGGCAACGACGCCACCCACTGCATCGATCGCGCGGTCTTCGAGACGACGCCGCTCTTCGCCGACCGCCGCGGCGCCATGGAGACGCTCTGGGAGCTCGAGCTGGCCAGCAACGAGCAGGCGCTCTACGTCGACGACGTGCTCGGCCACGAGCACACCGACGCGCCCAACAGCTGGCTGCGCAGCGCCGCGGTCAGCGAACTGGTGCCGCGCCTGTTCAGCGACGCCCCGGACATGCTCTGGATGGCGGAGACAACCCTGCAGCGCCACGGCGCGGCCCTGCGCCGCCTCGGCCCCAACGGGTTCACGTCGATGCTGCGGGTCGCCTCGGTCCAGTCCTTCCTGCTCGGCAAGCGCCGGCAAGGCGTGCGCTACGCGGTCGCGGCGCTGCGCCGCCGCCCGCTCGAACCGCAGGCCTGGGTGACGCTGATCCTCGGCCTGATCGGCCCCCGCGCGGTCGCCAACGGGACGCTGGCGCTGCGGCGGCTGATCGCCTGGCGCGTGGCCCGCTCGGCCTAGCCCGGGAGCGTCTCGCCCGCGTCGGAGAAGAGGACCGGGCGCAGGATGGTCGCCAGCAGGGCGGCCGCCAGCAGGAACTGGCAGCCGGTCCAGGCGATGCCGATCGCGGTGATGCCGACGCCCGGCAGCAGGACGGCGCTTAGGGCGACGACGAAGACGAGCTGGAAGCCCTGGATCGCGGTGACGATCCAGCCCCGGTGCTCGATTCTGGCGACGCCGGCCCCGAGCGCGGCGATCACGTTGGGGATCGCGCCAAGCGCCAGCAGCCGCAGCAGCGTCGTCCCCTCGTCGGCGTACTCGCGCCCGAAGACCAGTAGCCCGAGCGGGGCCAGCAGCGCGGTCAGCGCCGCCACCGGGACGACCAGCCGCATCGACTGCTTCAGCGCCTGGCGCGAGAGCTGCCGCAGCCGCGGCATGTCGAGGGCGGCCTCGACGGTCAGCGAGGTCATCATGTTCAGCGCCACCAGCTCGACCGTCAGCGAGATCATCCAGGGGACGTAGAAGTAGGCGGCCTCGGCGGCGCTGGTCCGGTTGGCGACGAGGATCGGCAGGTACATGTTGCCGAGCAGGCCGAGCAGGTTGCCGCCGTAGTTGCCGGCGGCCATCGCGATCACCTTGCGCCGGTCGAGCCCGCCCTCCTTCGACATCCGCGGGATCAGGCGGCGGAAGATCAGGTAGTTGACGACGACGACCGCCGGCAGCAGCGGCAGGTTCCAGGCGACGAACAGCCCGGCGAACGGGAGCAGGCCGGCGAGCAGCGCCAGCAAGACCAGCTTGGCGGCCGCGTAGAGGGTGTTCTCGAGCGGGATCCAGGCGGCTTTGTGGAGGCCGGTGAGGACGCTGTCCTGGAGGGTGAAGGTGGTCATCGCCGCGGTCGAGAGCGCGAAGGCGAGCGGCCAGAGGTCTTCGCCGAGGAAGCCGAGGCTCGGCGACCAGACGTCGGTGGTGAGGGCGGCGCCGCCGGCGACGAGGAACGAGAGCAGGATCGTCAGCGCGTAGCTGCGGACGACCAGCGGCCTGCCCGAGGGCCCGGCGACCGGGAGGTAGCGGACCAGCACCGCCGAGAGCCCGAGCGAGCAGATGCCGGAGATCAAGGCGATCGCCGAGACCGCCGCGGCCATCAGGCCGACGACGTGGGCGCTGTAGGAACGCGCCGCCAGCGCCCAGAAGGCGACCCCGAGCACGCCGGAGGCACCGGTGCCGAGGATCAGGTAGTAGCCGGTCCGGTACATGCGGTCGTCGAGGTGCGTCCGCAGCCGGCCCTGGCGGGTCGTCGCGCTGGGGGATGAGGCCATCTCGGCTACTGAGCTTGACGATCCGGGAGGCGCCAGAGCGACTGGTCGCGTCCGGGGGAGGTCCAGAATTCGACCGCGCCGGTTCTGGGGTGCTCGTGGCGGTAGTCCTTGCCGGCGATGACCAGCTGGGTCGGCGGTCGTTCTTTGTCGCCGTGGAAGAGGACGATCCGGGAGTTCGGCAGGAACCACTGGAACACGTAGAGGCCGATGGTTTCGTAGTCGTCGAGGTCGTAGGCGATCCGCGCGCTTTCCGCCTCAGCGTGTTCCGCCGTCTCCTGGGGGCTCCTCCAGCGGCTCGGGTAGACGGCCCGCTCGCTGCTGCGGACGGGGTTCCAGGCGCTGTAGACGACGACGGCGCCGAACAGCGCCAGCGCGACCAGGCCCAGCGCGCCGAGGCCGCGGGAGGACGCCGCGCGCAGCAGCGCCGCCCCGACCAGGGCGACGACCGCGGCGCCGATCAGCACCGCGGCGCCGAGCTGCATCGTCACGAACGGCAGCGCGGTGATGTTCCAGCGGTTGGCGGGATCGGGATCGGAGGCGGTGACCCGGATCAGGACGACGACGGCGGTGAGGGCGGCGAAGCCGGCCAGCGGCCAAACGACCGCGCGGGTCGCCCGGGCGCGGGCGAGGGCGGCGACGCCGAAGGCGATCAGGGCAGGCGAGACGACCTCGACGTAGCGGCCGTAGATCAGCATGTCGGGCCGGGTCCGTTCCGGGAAGGCGGAAGCGGAGATCAGGAGCAGCAGCCCGGTGAGGGCCAGGAGCACGGCGACGATCGGCCGCGACAGCTCAGGGGAACGGCTCTCTTCATCGCCCTTGCGGCGCGAGAGGAAGTCGCCGAGCACCACCGCGGCGAGGCCGAAGGTCGCGACCAGCAGGTACCAGGTCTGGCCGAGCAGGTTGGCGAGGGCGGTGCGGATGCCGACGAACTGGAACAGCTCGTCCATCCGCGAGGTGAGTTCGTCGGGGGCGCTGCCGCCGTAGTTGTGGTCGGCGACGAAGGAGTCGAGGAAGTGGGTGCCGACGAAGAAGCAAGCGATCGTCGCCAGGCCGGCGACCAGCGCCGCGGGCCCGATGCGGCGCCGGTAGGCGAGCCAGCCCATCCCGGCGACGGCCACGACCACCGCGACGATCATCCGGTTGTGGACCATCCACAGCCCGCCCGTCGCGGCGCCGAGGCCGATCGCCCAGGTCAGTTGCGACCGGCGCGCCTCGCTCTCGAGCAGCCCGGCGAAGCAGATCAGCCAGGCGCAGACCAGCGGGAAGAGCGCGTTCTCCGACATCGCCACCTGCGAAAGGGCGGTGACCGCCGGATAGACCGCGCCCGCCAGCGACGCCCACAGGGCCACCCGCGGCGGCACCCCGGCGAAGCGGCTGAGGAGGAGGTACAGGAGCGGCAGCACCGAGGCCGCCAGCGCCGCGTTGAGGAGCAGCACCAGGTGGTACTGCGTGGTCGGGCTGGAAGAGAGCTCGAGCAGCGGCGCGATCAGCAGCGAGTAGCCGCCCCGGTAGAAGGGGGCCAGCTGCATCTGCGCGTCGACCCCGCCGACCAGTGCCCGCGCATTGCCGAGGTAGCCCATCTCGTCGGCGACGAGGACCGGGCCGCTGCGGATCAGCGAGAGCAGGGCGCGGGCGGCGAACAGCAAGAGGGTCGCCGCGGCAACGGTGGGCCAGAGGCGGCGGCCCACGGCCGCCGTCGTCTGCTCGACTGGTTCGCGCAGCATCTTCAACCGTCAACGCGGGCCGGGGTCGATTTGTCAGTCTTTTGTCGTAGAGGACCTGGCCGTGGCAGAATCCGCGCGGTGCCGGGCACCCCTGCTTCCGACGCGGCTCCGACGATCTCGGTCGTCGTCTGCGCCTTCACCCGGGATCGCCTCGAGGTCCTCGGCGAATCGGTCGACTCGCTGCGCGCCCAGACCCGGCCCGCCCACGAGATCGTCCTCGTCATCGATCACGCCCCCGAGCTGCTCGAGGAGGTCCGCGGCCTCTGGCCCGACCTGAAGATCGTCGAGAACATTGAGCGCAAGGGCCTCTCCGGCGCTCGCAACAGCGGCGTCGCCGCGGCGACGGGCGATGTCGTCGCCTTCCTCGACGACGACGCGATCGCCGCCCCCGACTGGCTCGAGCGCCTCGCCGCCGCCTACGCCGACCCGCGGGTGCTGGGGGCGGGGGGGAAGGTGAGCCCGCGCTGGCTCGAGGGCAAGCCGGGCTGGTTCCCGCCCGAGTTCGACTGGGTCATCGGCTGCACCCACTCGGGGATGCCGCGGCAGCTGGAACCGGTGCGCAACCTGGTCGGCGCCAACATGTCCTTCCGCCGCCAGCCGCTGGTCGAGGTCGGCGGCTTCAGCCACGACCTCGGCCGGGTCGGGACGCTCCCGGTCGGCTGCGAGGAGACCGACCTCAGCATCCGCGTCCACCAGCGCTGGCCCGAGGCGGAGATCCTCTACGACCCCGCCGCGGCGGTCGAACACGTGGTGCCGCCGGCCCGCGGCAAGGTCCGCTACTTCCTCGACCGCTGCCGGGCCGAGGGCCGTTCGAAGGCGGTCCTCAGCGGCATGGTGGGAACGCGGGACGGGCTCTCCTCCGAGCGCTCCTACGTGCGACGCACCCTGCCGCTCGGCGTCCTCCGCGACCTCGGTGCCTTCTTCAAGGGCGATTTCAGCGGCCTCGGGCGGGCGGCGATGATCTTCGTCGGCCTGGCCGCGACCACGACCGACTACCTGCGGGTCCGCACCGGGATCGCCAAGCCCGACGAGACCGACGCCGCGCACCCCAGCTCCAACGGCGCCGGGGCGCGGGTCCTGATGGTGACCCCGCGCAGCCCCTTGGAGCAGGGCGGGGTGGAGCGCCACGTACGCGAGGTGAGCACGCGGATGGCCGCCGCCGGGGTCCAGGTCGAGGTGATCTGCACCGACCCGGATGCCGACGGCGCCGGCGAGCAGGTCCACGAGGGCGTCCGCATCCGCACCCTGCGGGCCTGGCCGCGCGGCCGCGATTGGTACTTCGCCCCCGGCCTCTGGCGGGCGATGAGCAGCGAGAAGTGGGACCTCGTCCACGTCCAGAGCTACCACACGCTGGTCGCCCCGCTGGCGATGCTGCGAGCGCTGGTGCTGCGCATCCCCTACGTCGTCACCTTCCATGGCGGCGGCCACTCGCTCGAGCACCGCAACCAGGCCCGCGGCCTGCAGATGCGGCTGCTGCGGCCGCTGCTGCGCCGGGCGGCGCGCCTGATCGCGATCGCCCGCTTCGAGATCGAGCGCTACGGGGCTCTCCTCGGAGTGCCGCCGGAGCGCTTCGCCTTCATCCCCAATGGGACCGACCTCAGCTTCTCCGCCGGCGACGTCGCCGCGGGAGAGCCACCGACGCCGGTTCTCGCCTCGATCGGCCGGCTCGAGCGCTACAAGGGCCACCACCGCGTGCTCGAGGCCTTCCCCCTGGTGCTCGAGCGCGAGCCCGAGGCGCGGCTGCTGATCGTCGGCAAGGGCCCCTACGAAGACGAGCTGCGGCGCCAGGCGGAGGAGCTCGGCCTCGGCGACCGGGTCGAGGTGACGAGCGTCGCGCCCGGCGACCCGGGGGCGATGGCGGCGCTGCTCGGCGGCGTCTCCCTGGTCGTCCTGATGAGCGAGTTCGAGAGCCATCCCCTCGTCGCCCTGGAGGCGGCGGCAGCCCGCCGCCGGCTGCTCGTCGCCGCCGCCGGCGGCCTCTCCGAGATCGCCGAGGAAGGCCTCGGCCGGGCGATCCCGCTCGATTCGACCCCGCGGCAGATCGCCGCGGCGGCGCTCGAGGAGCTGGCGAAACCGCAACCAGAGCGGGCGCCGAGCCTCACCTCCTGGGACGAGTGCGCCGCCGCCTTGCTCGATCTCTACGCGTCGCTACTCAAAATTGGGATGCCGAACGTCGGCGTAACGTCCAGCGAGCGAGTTGCCGCCGACGGACGAACGTCCAGCTCCCGCAGGTGACAGTGAATCGCTAGCGGGGGCGAGTCGAT
>JBQCHW010000198.1:0-8284 GCA_051954315.1 Solirubrobacterales bacterium | reverse complement strand
TGATGACGCTGATGTTCGCCGGCCACGACACCTCGACCTCGACCCTCACCTTCATGCTGCACGAGCTCGCCCGCCACCCGGAGGTGGTGCGGCGGCTGCACGAGGAGCAGGACCGGGTGCTCGCGGGCGCGAGCCCGACCGCGCAGCAGCTGGAAAAGGAGATGCCCTACCTCGACATGGTCCTCGACGAGGTCCTCCGCCTCTACCCGCCCGCCTGGATCGGCCCCCGCCGGGCGATCCGCGAGTTCGATTTCGGCGGCTACACCGTCCCCCGCGACGCCTACGTCAATTACTGCTCCTGGGCCAGCCACCGCCTGCCGGAGGTCTTCCCCGAGCCCGAGGCCTTCATCCCCGAGCGCTTCACCCGCGAGCGCAAGGCGGCCCTGCCCCGCGGCGCCTACGTCCCCTTCGGCGGCGGCTCCCGCATCTGCATCGGCAAGCGCTTCGGCCAGACCGAGGTGAAGCTGGTGGCGACGAAGCTGCTGCAGCGCTTGCGGATGGAGGCGCTCCCCGGCCGCACGGTGACGATTCGCCAGATGCCGACGCTCTCGCCCGTTGGCGGCCTGAAGATGCGCGTTAAGGAACGGGCGTCATGATCGCGCCCAGTGTTTCCCCTCGCAGCAGCTGAGACCTGGTGGGCCGTCCTCGGCGGCCTGATCCCGATCCTCGGCCTCGGCCTGATCGGCTTCGTCATCTGGCGCGCCGTGCGCGGAGGCGAAGAAGAGGAATAAAAGGGGCCGCCCGTAGGCGCCCCTTTGGTCAAGCGTTCGTAGCCGAGGAGGGCTACTTGATGAACAGCATCTCCTCGTACTTCGGCAGCGGCCAGAGGTCGTCGGCGACGACGCGCTCGAGCTTGTCGGACGACTCGCGGACGGTGTCCATCGCCGCCAGCTGCTTGTCGCGGGCGTGGACCGCCATCTCCAGGCCCTCGAGGCCCGGGTCGGCGTTTGCCGCTTCCAGCTCGCCGAGGCCGGCGACCAGCTCGTCGACCAGGCCGCGAACTTCGCCCTCGAGCGAGGAGACGCCGGCCTCGCCGATCAGGGCCAGGTGGCGCAGGGCCGCCGGCAGGATCATCGTCTTGGCGATCGAGAAGGCGGTCTCCGCCTCGATGTTGGCCCGCAGCCAGTACTGCTCGACCCAGACCTCGTAGCGCGAGTCGAGCTCCCGCTTCGAGAGCACGTTGTAGTTCTCGAAGGTGCGGACGGTCTGGTCGGAGACCACCTCGGGCAGCGCGTCGGGGGTGGTTTTGAGGTTTTTCAGCCCCCGCTGCTCGGCCTCCTGGTGCCACTCCTCCGAGTAGTTGTCGCCGCCGAAGCAGACCACCTTGTTGGCCAGGTAGCTCTCTTTGACGATCTCGATCACGGCCTGCGGCATCTGCTCGCCGCCGTTCAGCTTCGCCTCCAGCTTGCCGGCGAGCTCGTCGATCGCCTCAGCCGCGATCGTGTTGAGGACCGTGTTCGGGAAGGCGAGCGACATGCTCGACCCCAGCGCCCGGAACTCGAATTTGTTGCCGGTGAAGGCGAACGGCGAGGTGCGGTTGCGATCGCCGCCGTCCATCGGCAGCGGCGGCAGCACCGTCGCCCCGAGGTCGAGGAAGGAGGCCGGCGTGTTCGGATCCCCTTCGCCGGTTGCGATCGCCTCGAAGACTTTTTCTAGCTCGGCGCCGAGGAAGATCGAGATGATCGCCGGCGGCGCCTCGTTGGCGCCGAGGCGGTGGTCCTGGCCGATGTTGGCGACCGAGGCCCGCAGCAACCCCTGGTGCTTGTTGACCGCCTGGATCACCGCGGTGCAGAAGAAGAGGAAGTGGATGTTGTCGGCCGGCGTCTCGCCCGGGTTCAGCAGGTTGGCGCCGGCGTCGGTCCCCATCGACCAGTTGTTGTGCTTGCCGGATCCGTTGACGCCCGCGAACGGCTTCTCGTGCAGGAGGCAGACGAGGCCGTAGCGGCGGGCGACGTTCTCCAGCGTCTGCATCAGCAGCTGCTGGTGGTCGGAGCCGACGTTCGAGTTCTCGAAGATCGGGGCGATCTCGTACTGGGCCGGCGCCACCTCGTTGTGGCGGGTCTTGACCGGGATGCCGAGCTTCCGCATCTCCAGCTCCGACTCCATCATGAAGGCAAGCACCCGCTCCGGAATCGAGCCGAAGTAGTGGTCGTCGAGCTCATGGCCCTTCGGCGGCTTGGCGCCGAAGAGGGTGCGGCCGGTGCTGATCAGGTCGGGCCGCTCGAAGAAGTACTGCTCGTCGATCAGGAAGTACTCCTGCTCGGGGCCAACGGTGGTGAAGACGCGCTGGCTCTCCTCGTCGCCGAGCAGGCGCAGCGCCTTGATCGCCGAGCGGCTGAGCGCGTCCATCGAGCGCAGCAGGGGGATCTTCGCGTCGAGCGCCTCGCCGGTCCAGGAGGCGAAGGCGGTCGGGATGCAGAGCAGGGCCCCGTTCGGGTTCTCGAGGATGAAGGCGGGGCTGGTCGGGTCCCAGGCGGTGTAGCCGCGGGCCTCGAAGGTGGCGCGGACGCCGCCGGTGGGGAAGGAGGAGGCGTCGGGCTCGCCCTGGATCAGCTCCTTGCCGGAGAAGTCGGCGATCGCGTTGCCTTCGCCGCCGGGCTCGAAGAAGGAGTCGTGCTTCTCAGCGGTGGAGCCGGTCAGCGGCTGGAACATGTGGGTGTAGTGGGTGGCGCCGTTCTCCAGCGCCCACTCTTTCATCGCCTCGGCGACCGCGTCGGCCAGACTCGGGTCGAGCGCCTCGCCGCCGTCCAGCGTCGTCTGCAGCTTCTCGAACACGTCCTTAGGCAGCCGGTCCTTCTGGACGGCGACGGAGAAGACGTTCTCCCCGAAGGGGTTGTTCTCCGGGAGCGTCAGGTCCTGCGCGCCGAGGGCGCCGCCGTTGGCGCTCCACTGGGCTGCGGTCACGTTTTGCTGGCGAATGCGGGTCATCGGTTCGGTCTCCCCCATAGGCGCGCCCGGTTGGTCCCGGCGCGGATCGGTTAAAAGTCTCGGTCCCTCGAAAAGAGCAGCACAGAGCCTAATGGCGACGCCTTAACGACGCCTTTGTACCGCGGGATAAACCTGGGGACGAAGGGGTTATCCCTGGTGTCGCAGCCGATTTCCGGCACAGCGGGGTGTGCCGAGAATCGGAAGCGTCAGCCGAGCGGGGTCGCCTTGATGATGCCGAGCGGGTGGCGGAGGCGGAAGCCGCCGGTGGGGCGGAGGTATTCCGACCAGCCGGGACCGCTGCGGTCGCCGTCATCGCTGTAGGAGGTGTCCCAGCGCAGGCCGGCGATCACCGCGAAGACGTGTTCCTTGTTGGCGTAGATCCGGACCCAGGAGCCGCCTCCGCCGCCTCCCCAACGCATGAAGCCGGTCGAGTCGAGCGGCGATTCGAGCAGGCCGGCGGAGTGCATCACGTAGGAGACCGAGCCCGAGCAGTCGTAGCCGCGCGAGTTCCAGCTGCGGTGGCCGCCGCCCCAGACGTAGGGGCGGTGGCGGATCCGGTTGGCGGCTTCGATCATCGCCTTCACCGCCGGCGGGGCGGAGGGAGGGGCGACGGCGCGACCGTCGGGCAGCAGCTTCGCTTGCGGCACCGCGGCAGACACCGGCGTGACACCGCCTGCTGCGCCGCAGAGGAGCAGCGCGGTCAAGACCGTGAAGAGCTTCCCCTGCCTTCGCATTGCAGGGTTATCGACAACCTCTTCGGTGGAGTTGAAGGGGGTGCCTCAGGTACTCGGAGAAACGTCCGGGAGGGCGTTCGCGGCGACCAGGGAGCCCATCAGGACGCCTAGCAGGAGGTCGCGCAGCTCTTCGCGGTCGACGTCGCGGTGCTCGATCCAGTTGAGGCAGGCGCCGTCCATGAACCAGAGCCAGCCGCTGACCGCGATCCGGGCTTTGGGAGGCGGGTCGCCGGCGTAGAGGCCGTCGAGGATCCGCTGCGCGGTCTGCCGCCGCACCTGATCGACCAGGTCGCGAATCTCGGTGACGCCGGTGGCGCTGTCCATCAGGTTGCGGTAGGCGACCGTGTTCTCCTCGACCATCGCCAGGAAGGCGCCGAGGCTCGCCTGCAGCTGCTCGACCGGTGGCAGGTCCGGGTCGGGTTCGGTCCGCTGCCGCAGCTCCTCGGCCCAGACGCTCAGCGTCTCCTCGAAAAACGCCTGCTTGCTGGGGAAATAGTGGTACAGCAGGGCCTTCGAGATGCCCACCTCGGCGGCGATCTTGTTCATCGAGAGCTCGTCGTAGGGGCGGCTGGTGAAGAGCTCGGCGCCCCGCTCGAGCAGCTGCTGGCGCCGCTCGTCGACGTCCATTCGGCGGTAGGAGGGCTCGCTCATCGCAGCCATTGTAACGGCTTGTTGACCGCTGGTTGACAAGACTGCTACGGTGTTGACCGTCGGTCAATAAGCCTCTTCATCAACCGTTAGGAGCAAGCCATGAACGAAGACCCGAGATACGACGTACCGCCCGCCTTCAGACCGCCGTCTGAGGGACCGCCGAGGCAGGCGCCGCCACCACCGCTGGGGAACCCGATCACCCGGATCGAGTTCGAGCGGGTCTTCGGCGGTCGCGTGCTGGCCTGGATCGGTGGCCTCGCAACCCTGCTCGGAGTCATCTTCTTGATGCGTAGCGCGGTGGACAGCAGCTGGTTCACCGAGGAGGTCCGGGTCCTGATGGCCGCCTTCGGCTCGCTGCTCCTGCTCGGCCTCGGGGTCTGGCTGCACGAAAAGAAGGGCCGCCTCGAGGTCGCCCGCATGGCCGTCGCCATCGCGCTGCCGGGCTTATACGCGACGACCGTCGTCGCCACCCAGACCTACGACCTGATCTCACCCGTGATCGGGCTGGAGGCGGCGGCGCTGATCGGCGTCGTCGGCGTCTTCATCGCCGTCCGCTGGCAATCGATGCTGGTCGGCAGCGTCGGGATGCTGGGAGCGCTGGTGGCGCCGGTCCTGGCCGGGACGGGGATGGACGGCGGCTCGATCGCCTTCGTCGCCCTGGCGCTCGCGGCCAGCGTCGGCGTCCTGCTCTGGCAGCGCTGGAACTGGCTGGCGCTCGGCGCCTTTGCGGTGTCGGCGCCGCAGTTGATCTATTGGGTCGCCGAAAGCCGTTACATCGGCCTCTTCGGAGGTTCGGGAGAAGGCGGCGAACCCGTGCTCCTGGTGCTTGCGGTCCTCGCCGGGTTCTGGGTTCTCTACGCAGCGGCTGCCTTCGGCTACGAGCTGCGCGTTCGAGGAGAAGAGAAACTCCCGGTCTCGTCCTGGCTGCTGCAGCTCAGCAGCAGCGTCCTCGTCGTCGGCACCGGTTGCCTGGTCCTCGACGGCAGCTCGTCGCTCGCCCTCGACGCCTGGCTCTTCGGCTTCGCGATCGTCCACCTGCTGCTCGGCGCAGCCGCGATCCGCTTCGGCATCCACCGCGAAATCGGCTCATCGCTGATCGGCGGCGGGATCGCTCTCGGCAGCTTCGGTTTGGCCAATGCGTTCGATGGCCCGACCCTCGTCGCCGCGTGGGCGGCTGCTTCAGCGGCGCTGGCCTTCCTCGCAAGTCGGGCCGACCGCACGCGGGTGCCGACGCTCTCAGACGCGGAACGGCTGCAGATCGTCTCGCTCCTCTTCCTCGGGCTGGCGATCATGCACACGCTGGTCGTCGAGGCGCCGCCGGTCGCGATCGCCGAAGGGGTGGGCGACCTCGGCAGCGCCGTCGTCGCGATCGCCTGCTGCGCCGGCGCCGCGCTGGCCTGCTGGTTCTGGGGCCGCGAGGTCGAGCCGCAGATCGCCACCGTCGTCGGCTTCGTCAGCGCCCTCGGCTTCGTCTATCTCGGCTCGGTCGCGATCATCGACGTGATCGGCGACAACGCTGGCGGCGAAGCCCGCGAGATCGGCCAGTCCTGGCTCTCGGCCTTCTGGACGGCAACGGGCCTCGGCGCGGTCGTCTGGGGCATGGTCCGGCGCTCCTGGAAAGCCCGGCTCGGCGGCCTCGCCCTGCTGGCGGTGGCGATCGTCAAGGTCTGGACCTACGACCTCTCCGAGCTGGAAGAGCTGGCCCGGGCACTCTCCTTCGTCGCCCTCGGCCTCCTGCTGCTGGCGGGCGCCTTCGCCTACCAGCGCTTCAAGCCGGAGGAGGAAGAGGAGCCGGCCGAAGAGGTGGAGGAGGAAGAGCCGCAGGTCCTCCTCTAGGGCGAATCAGCGGGAGCCGCGGGCATCTCTATAGCCTGCGGTTCCCGCGGCCCGCTGCCGCATGATCAAGCCGAAAAAGAGAGGGATCACTCTTCATGTTCGTATCGAAGGCCGCCGTCGTCGGCGGCGGCACCATGGGCGGGGAGATCGCGCAGGCGATCGCCGCCGCCGACATCCCGGTCGTCGTCAAAGACATCGACCAGAAGTTCGTCGACGCGGCCGTCGAGAAAGCCCGCGGCGTCACCGAGGGGCAGCTCGCCCGCCTGGTCAAGAAGGAGAAGCTGACCCAGGAGCAGGCCGACGCGCGGCTGGCCGAGGTGATGGGCAACATCACCGGCACCACCACCTACGAGGAGTTCGGCGACGTCGACTTCGCGATCGAGGCGGTGCCGGAGAAGATGGAGATCAAGCAGGCCGTCTTTCGTGATCTCGACGCGGTCACCCCCGGCCACGCGATCCTCTCCTCCAACACCTCCTCGCTCTCGATCACCGAGATCGGCGAGGCGACGCTGCGGCCCGACAAGGTCGTCGGCTTCCACTTCTTCTACCCGGCCTCGATCATGCCGCTGGTTGAGGTGATCGCCAGCGAGGACTCCTCGCAGGAGACCTACACCGCCGCCTACAACTTCGCCCAGGCGATCAAGAAGCAGCCGATCGTCTGCGGCGAGGTCCCGGGCTTCGTCGTCAACCGGATCCTGATGGCGACGATGGGCGAGATCTGGCGCGCCCAGGAGGAGCAGGGGCTGTCGCTGAAGGCAATCGACGAGGCGATCGCCGGCGCCCAGCTGGCGCCGATGGGCCCGTTCTTCCTCACCGACCTACTCGGGCTCGACACCGTCCTCCACGTCGCCGAACACCTGAACGAGTCCTACGGCGAGCACTTCTACGTCCACAAGGGCCTGCAGGGCCTCGTCGGCGAAGGCAAGCTCGGCGTCAAGAGCGGGGGAGAGGGCTTCTTCAAGGACGGCGAGCAGAACGTCCCCGGCGACGCCGCGCCCGACGGCGACGAGCTGGTGGCGATGTTCTCCAGCCGCGCCCTGATCGAGGCCTGCCTGCTGGTCGAGGAGGGGATCTGCTCGGCTAGGGACATCGATGCCGGGATGATGGGTGGAGCGGGGCTCGATCCTCGGAAAGGACTGCTGCCGCCGTTCTGGAAAGCCGACATCACCGGGCTGGACAAGGTGCTGGAGACGATGGAGAAGCTGGAGGAGAAGTACGGCGACCGCTTCAGCCCACCCGTAACCCTCAAGCGGCTGGTTGCTCAAGGTCGCTACGGGCTGTCCACCGGCCAGGGCTTCTATCCCTACCCGCAGGCCGATGAGGGCGAGCAGGCAGAGATGGTCAAGCTCGATACCCGCGGCAACGTCGCTATTGCGTGGTTGCACAACCTGCCGATGAACTCGCTCTCGCCGCAGGTGATCGAGGACCTGGAGACGGTCTGGAACCGGGTCAAGGGGAACGACGAGATCGGGGCGATGGTGATCGCATCGGCCGCTCCCGTCTTCGTCTTCTCCGCCGGCGCCGACATCAAGGCGTTCACGACCCTCGACCAGGAGAGCGGGGCGGAGCTGATCAACAAGGCGCACGCGCTCTTCCGCGACTTCGGCAAGGCCCGGGTGGTGACGATCGCCGCGGTCAACTCGACCGCCTTCGGCGGCGGTTGCGAGCTGGCGATGGCCTGCGACGTGCGGATCGGCGCCGAGGCCGCGGTCTTCGGCCAGCCCGAGGTGAAGCTGGGGATCATCCCCGGCTTCGGCGGCACCCAGCGGCTGCCGCGCCTGGTCGGTGCCAGCAAGGCGCTGGAGATGAACCTGGTCGGCGACGCGATCCTCTCCGGTGAGGCGCTCGAACTGGGTCTCGCCAACCGCGTCGTCCCCGACCACGAGCTGTTCGAGATGGCCCTGATGTGGGGCCGCAAGCTCGCCGCCCAGGCGCCGATCGCGCGCGAGCAGATCAAGGCAGTCTCCGGCAAGGGCGAACTCGACGAGGGGATCGAAGCGGAGAAGCAGGGCTTTGCCACCGCCTTCTTCAGCGAGGACGCCAAAGAGGGCATCAGCGCCTTCCTTGGCAAACGCACCCCGAAGTGGAGCGGCAGGTAGCGACCCGTGAGGTGGTGCGACTGGCCGAGCTGCTCG
>JBQCHW010000197.1:0-4178 GCA_051954315.1 Solirubrobacterales bacterium | reverse complement strand
CTGGAGATCATCGAGATGCTGCTGGGCAAGGACTCCGGGGTGACCGGGCGCCGGGTCGGCGACCTGCAGATGCCCGAAGGCAGCCTGCTGATCTCGGTCCTGCGCTCCGGCAAAGGCTTCGTCCCCACCGCCGACACGGTGCTGGAGGAAGGCGACGAGATCCTCGCCGTCCTCGACCCGGGCAAGGAGGACGACCTGAAAGTCCTCTTCGGGCCCGAAGGCAACGGCTCCAACGGCGACGGGTAAGACCGCGGCGGAGCCGGACGCTAATCGGTAATGGCTGATCGAGAGGTCGATTTCCTGCTGATCGGCGGCGGCATGGCCTCCGCCCACTGCGCCGCCGAGCTGCGCCGGCGGGGCGCCGACGGCTCGATCCTGCTGGTCGGGCGCGAGCCCGAACCGCCCTACGAGCGGCCGCCGATGTCGAAGGAGTACCTGCGGGGGGAGGCCGGGCGGGCGGAGGCCTACGTCAACGAACCCTCCTGGTACGAGCAGAACGGCGTCGAGCTGCTGACCGGGCGCAACGTCCTCGGTCTCGACGTCGAGGCGCGGACGGCGAAAATCCAGGGCGGGGAAGAGGTCGCCTTCGGCAAGGCGCTGCTGGGGACTGGGGCGATGGTGAACATCCTCCGGGTCGAGGGCGCCGAGAACGAGGGCATCCACTACCTCCGCGCCTTCGGCAATGCGGACGCGATCCGCGCCGACGCCGAGGCGGCCGAGCACGTGGTCCTCGTCGGCGGCAGCTACATCGGCTGCGAGGTCGCCGCCTCGCTGACCGCGCGGGGGACGAAGTGCACGATCATCGCGATGGAGGACGTGGCGCTCTCGCGGACCTTCGGCGAGCGGGCCGGCCGCTGGTTCCAGGGGCAGCTGGAAGAGCGCGGGGTCACCTTCCACGGTGGCGAGACCCTGAGCGCCTTCGAGGGCGACGGGCGGGTGCGGGCGGTCGTCACCGAGAGCGGGCTCGCGGTCGAGTGCGACACCGTCGTCGTCGGCGCCGGAGTGCGGCCCGACGCGATGCTGGCGCAGCGGGCCGGGATCGAGGTCGGCGACGGCGGCATCGTCTGCGACTCGAAGCTGCAGACCTCGGTCGAGGGCATCTACGCCGCCGGCGACTGCTGCTCGTACGAGAGCGTCATCCACGGCCGCCGCATCCACGTCGAGCACTGGGACGTGGCGATGCAGCAGGGGATGAAGGCGGGGGCGAACATGCTCGGTGCCGACGAGGACTACGACGTCGTTCCCTACTTCTTCAGCGACCTCGCCGACTGGGCCAGCCTCGAGTACGTCGGGCCGGCCTACGAGTGGGACCGGGAGGAGTGGCGCGGCAGCCCCGAGCAGGGCGAGTTCTCGGTCTGGTATCTGCAGGGCGACCGCGTCGCCGGCTGCCTCAGCGTCGGCCGCTCCGAAGAACTCGCTGAAGCGCGGCAAAAGATCGCCGACGGCACCCCCTTCTCCGAGTAGGGCGCCCTCGCCGTGCCTGGTCCCTTATCCTGAAGGGACGCCGTTGCGGCCTGGTGTAATGGCAGCACGCCTCGCTCTGGACGAGGGAGTCGGGGTTCGAGTCCCTGGGCCGCAGCTTCCCCGAATCCCCAGCAAAGGCGTCCAATCGCCCTGCTAGCTTCGCCCCCGTGAAGACCCCCGGCAAGAAGACCATTCTGCTCCTGCTCGCCGTTCTGACGGCGCTGCTCGTCGCCGGCTGTGGCGGCGGCGGTGGCGACGAAACCACCGACGAAACCGCGGCCACCGTCGAAGAACCGCAGAAGCTGACGAAAGCGGAACTGATCGAACAGGGCGACGACATCTGCGCCGAGACCAACGCCGCGGTCGGGGCGCTGAGCTCGGAAATCGAAGAAAGCTCGATCTCCGACACGGCCGAAAAGACCTCCAACCTCTACATCGGGATGGTCGAAGGCCTGCAGGAACTGGGCGCGCCGGAAGGCGCTGAAAGCAGCTTCACGAGCTTCATGGAAGCGGCCGAAGAGTTCGCCAAGGTCGAGGGCGAAGTCAAGCTGGCGCTCGAACGCGAAGACTCCGAAGCGCTCGGCGAAGCCTCATCCGCCGCCGGCCCCGCCCTCGAAGAATTCGAGACCCAGGCCGAAAGCTACGGCTTCGAAGAGTGCAGCGAAGGACCTCAGGCAAGCCTCAGCGGCTCCGGCTCGAGCGGCGCCGAAGGCGGCGAAGAATTCGAAGGCGCCGAAGAAGAAGCAGGCGGCGTCGAACCCGAAGCCGAATACGTCGAACCCGAATACGAAGAAGAAGCCCCGCCCGTCGAAGAAGCCCCCGAAACCGGCGGCGCCGGCGGCGGCGCCGAAGTAGCCCCCGAATCTGCCCCCGAATCGGGCGGCGGCGAATCCGGCGGCGTCGGCCCCGGCTGATTCCCAGCCCCGCCGCCTCGGCTCCGGCCAAGCCGCCTCTCCGAACTTAGGGTCCCTATAGGGCACCAAATCTCGGAGTCGCGGTGAAGGGGTCGGCACCCCTCCTCCGGAATTGACCTCCCCTCCGCTTGCGCTCCGGGGAGAAGATGCAGCGCGGCTCCGCCGCGCCCCAGATCAGATTGCATATCGCCGAACATTCCTGCGGAGGGGTGCCGACCCCCTCCAGCAACACATTCCGGCAGACGCTTTCTCCACGAAACCGCGAACAACCGCGATATAGGCGGTTCTTTGCGGTCTCGCGAGCGGTGTTAGATGGCGATGGTGTAGTTAAGTTCCATGTCCGCTGGCCGATCCCCCATCTGGACGCTGGAAGCCCGAGATTCGATCATGCTCGAGGTCATCAGGTCTCAATTCGATCTTTCGCCAGCAGTTATGAGGAGGGAGATCGAACAGGCCTTGGAGATCACCGTAGATGCGATAGCCGCAAAGGGAGTCCAGTATTCGAAGCTCAAAAACGCGCTCATCCCGCAGCGGGATCGATGGGAGAGGGCCTTTTTATTCGACACGGACCGCATCGAGGAGGGGTGGTATGGGCTTCCGGTCGCCGAAGCGCTTATCCCGCTGTTACCACGCCAGCTCTCCTGCTCTATCCAGCTTGGTGACCTCATCATCGAGGATCAGGAGCTGGGCTTTGACCTCCTCCGGAGCTATGCGGTGCCCTGTCGCCCGGTGCAGCTGGGCTACACGAATCAGATCTACTGTCTCTACCTGAACAATCTGACGCGGACGATGGCCGAGTCCATCACCGAGGGTTTGCGGGGATATGAAGGTTTCTGCGGCTACGTGGACGCGACCTTTTCATCGCCTATGAAGGATTGGCTGTCGGTTACGTTGGTGGATGGCTATCTGAAGCATCGTGGAACCGTCCTAAACGGACACGAGGACGACGTGCCGGACGAGGAGGACCGCAACATGAAGGGTTGGCCGTGGGAAGCACACGGCTACTCATGTCGCAGCATCCGCGACATGTACTTCCATCTCTTCCTCAGTTACAAGATCGAGCGTCGTGTGCTTCCGTGGGCAGAGACCGACACGCACTTTGCTTTGACCGCGATTTCCGGTCGCCCTCTTCCCCTCGCTGATTTAGACGTTGAAGTCGCCGCGGCCAAGCGCAAGTACCTACAGGAGAACCATGGCTCCAGCCTTGCGCGCGCGGGCTTGATCGAGTTGAGCGAGGAGAAGCTCGCCGAGATGATCAAGGACAAGATCAATGACTCCTACATCTACTACCTGCGGTATCTAGAGGAGCACGACAGCAGCCTCTTCAACTTGATGCTTGAGGTTGAAGATCCGGAGAAGGAGAGAGTGACGAGGCTGTTGGCATCGCTCGAATACTGCCCGCAGCAGCGTCTTCTGAAGCTCGTGACCCTTTTTTGATCTGCGGTTACGCGGCTGATTCGGCCCAGGCGCCGTAGAGCTTGCTGTAGGGGCCGCCGGCGTTGATCAGGTCGTCGTGGGTGCCTTGCTCGGCGATTTGGCCGCCTTCGAGGACGACGATCTTGCCGGCTCGGCGGATCGTGGAGAGGCGGTGGGCGATGACTATGGCGGTGCGGCCGTGGAGGAGGCGCTCGAGGCCGTGCTCGATCGTTTTCTCGGTGCGGACGTCGACGTTGGAGGTGGCCTCGTCGAGGATGAGGATGCGGGGCTCGGCGAGGAGGGCGCGGGCGAAGGCGACGAGTTGCCTCTGTCCCAGCGAGAGGCGTGAGCCGCGCTCGCCGAGCGGCGTCTAGTATCCCTCCT
>JBQCHW010000196.1:0-6440 GCA_051954315.1 Solirubrobacterales bacterium | reverse complement strand
TGCGCGGGCGACGAGATCACGACGACGGCGAAATGCCTCTCGATCGAGGAGAAAGACGGCAAAGGCTTCTACGTGTTCGAGACGAACTCGGTCAACCAGGACGGTGCGCAGGTCGTGCGCGGCACCTGGACGCTGATCGTGAGGGGGGTTTGAAGATGGCGGATTGGAACGTGGGCGATCAGATCCCGGAGCTGCGCGTCACTCCGGACAAGTACTTACCTCACCGCTACGCCGGTGCCTCGGGTGACTTCAACCCGATCCACATCGACGAAGAGTTCGCGAAAATGGTCGGCCTCCCGCGGACGATCCTCCACGGTCTCTACGGGATGGGCCTGACCGCCAAAGCCAACGCGGCGCTGGCCGACGGTGACCCGCGGGCGCTGAAGCGGCTCAAGGTCCAGTTCCGCGGCATGGGCTTCCCCGAGCAGGAGATCGTCGTCTCCGGCACGGTCAAATCGGTCGAGGGGGACCGGGTCGTGGTCGACACCGTCGCCAGGCAGGGCGACACCGAACTGATCAAGAACGCGGAAGCCGAACTCGAGCTGTAACGGAGGGCGCGTGCGCGCCCTCCTAAAATCCTCTGGATGCTGAGCCAGCGGCAAGAGCTGATTCTTCGGTTGGTGGTGGAGAGCTACCTGCAGACGGGGCGACCCGTGCCTTCTAAGGATGTGGCTGAACAGCCGGAGGTGGAGTGGGGGGCTTCCACGGTGAGGGCTGAGCTAGCTGCATTGGAGGCGGCCGGATATCTGACGCATCCGCATACGTCGGCGGGGCGGGTTCCCACCGACTCCGGCTACCGGCTGTATGTCGACTCGATGCTCGCTTCCGGGGTGATGCCGGCGGAGCCGAGTGTGGAGCTAGAGCTGTCGCGGTTGCGGCGGGAGGTCGATGCGGCGATGCGGGAGACGACGGTGGCGCTGGCTGAAGTCACCGATCTGGTGGCGATGGCGACGGCGCCGGAGCCGAGCCTGACGGCGACGATCCACCGAGTCGAGGTGCTGCAGCTGCAGCCGAACAAGGTCGTGGTGATCGGGATCGCCTCGACCGGCGACGTCACCCGGCGCGTCTTCGAGTTCGGGCACCCGGTCGACCGCGGCCTGGTCGAGTGGGCGTCCAGCTACCTCAACGAGTCGCTTTCCGGGCTCGGCGTCGGCGCCCGGATGATCGAGACGAAGCTCGCCGACCCCGGCCTCAGCGGCGCCGAGGCCGAGTTCATCGCCACGCTCGGCACCACCTTCACCGACTTCGTCGGCGAGGGCGGCGGCGACCTCTACCTCGAGGGCACCTCGCGCCTGCTCTCCGACGCACACCTGCCGGACCTGCCGCGGGCAGACGAGCTGATGACGGCGCTGGAGCGGCGCGCCGGCGTCCTGCAGATGCTGCGCTCCTCGCTCGACCGGCGCTCGGTCTTCTTCTGGATCGGGGCCGAGAACCCGCAGCCGGAGCTGCGCTCGGTCAGCGTGATCGGAGCCAACTACGGGCTCGCCCACCGCAACCTCGGCGCGGTCGGCGTCGTCGGCCCGCTGCGGATGGACTACGCGACCGCGATCGCCTCGGTCCGCCTCGCCGCCCGCGAGCTCTCCCGTTACTTCGAGACGGTTTACGGCAACTAGGAGAGCATGCCCCGCGATTACTACGAGGTCCTCGGGGTCTCCCGGGACGCCAGCGAGACCGAGATCAAGAAAGCCTTCCGCCGCCTGGCGCGGGAGCTGCACCCCGACGTCAACCAGGAATCCGACGCCGAGGACCGCTTCAAAGAGGCGGCTGAGGCCTACGAGGTCCTCTCCGACGCCGAGCGGCGCCAGACCTACGACGCCTATGGCCACGAGGGGCTGCGCTCGGGAGGCTTTGACCCCGGCGCCGGCTTTGGCTCGATCGACGACATCTTCCAGGCCTTCTTCGGCGGTGGCGGCTTTGGCTTCGGCGGTGGCGGCCGGCGCGCGGCGGCGGGTGGCGACGTCGGGATCGAAGTCGAGATCGAGCTGGCCGAGGTGGCGACCGGCGCCCGCCGCGAGGTCACCTACGACGTCGTCGCCCCCTGTGAGCACTGCCACGGCAACGGCGCCGAGCCGGGAACCCCGATCTCCACCTGCGAACGTTGCGGCGGCAGCGGCGAGCTGCGGGCGGTGACCCGGACGCCGTTCGGCCAGATGGTCCGCAGCACGGCCTGCGACGTCTGCGGCGGCGCCGGCAAAGTCCCGGAGACGCCGTGCAAAGTCTGCGGTGGCAGCGGCCGCACCCGCCAGAGCCGGACGAGCACGATCGAAATCCCCGCCGGGATCGAAGCGGGGCAACGGCTGCGAATCGCCGGTGGCGGCCACTCCGGCGAGCCTGGGGGGGCGTCGGGCGACCTCTACGTTGACGTCGCGGTTGCCGAGGACGAGCGCTTCGAGCGCGAGGGCACCGACCTGATCAGCACCGTCACGATCTCGGCTACCGAAGCGATGCTGGGGGCGACGGTGACGGTGCCGACGCTGGAGGACGAGGAGGAGATCGAGGTTGTTGCCGGCACCCAGCCCGGGCATCAGTACGTGCTCAAAGGCCTTGGCCTGCCCCGCCTCAGCGGCCGCCGCCGCGGCAACCAGCGGGTGATTCTCGAGGTCATCGTCCCCACCAACCTCAGCGACGAGCAGCGGGAGCTGGCCGAGCGCCTCGACGAGACGCTCGAGGACGAGAACCTCGAGCCGCGCCAGGGCGGCGGGCTCTTCGGCCGCGTGCGGCGCGCCTTCGGTTGAGGATGATTGGGTTGAGGAAGCCGGGTTGATCCGCCTCGCGGTCCGCTGCGCTCCCGAGCAGGCGGAGCTGGTCCTTGCCGAGCTGACGGTCCTCGCCCCGAACGGGGTGGAGGAGGAGCGCGGCCCCGGCTACGTCGAGTACGCGATCTACGGCGGCGAGGGGGAGCTGCCGGAGCTGGGGGACCTCGACGCGGCGGTCGAGGGCGGCCGCATCGAGGTCAGCTCGACCGAGATCCCCGACGACTGGGCCGACCGCTGGCGCGACTTCCACAAACCGCTGCTGGTCGCTGACCGGCTCTGGCTGCGGCCCTCCTGGGAGCCGCCGCGGGAGGGGGCAATCGACGTCGTGGTCGACCCGGGCCATGCTTTTGGCACCGGCGCCCATCCGACCACGCGACTCTGCCTCGAGCTCCTCTGCGAGCTCGATCCGGGCGGAGAGCTGGTCGACCTCGGCTCCGGCTCCGGGGTGTTGGCAATCGCGGCGGCGAAGCTGGGGTGGGGACCGGTCCGGGGATACGACCACGAGGAGGCGGCAATCGATGCGGCGGCGGCCAACGCCGCCGCGAACGGTGTCGAGATCGAGCTGGAGCGGATGAACCTGCGCAAACGTTTGCCGGCGCTGGCACCGACCGTCGTCGCCAACATGACCGCCCCCGTCTTGACTGATGTGGCCGCCTTGATCGAGGAGTCGCCGACGACGCTGGTCTGCTCGGGTCTGCTGCCGCCCGAGCTGGACGCCATGGCAGCCACCTTCGCCGAGCTCGACCTGCGCGAGGTCGAGCGGCGGATCGAGGGCGACTGGGCTGCATTGCTGCTCCGTCGGGCCTGAGGACTATGTTCCCGGCCATGCCAATCGCTTCGCTGGTCAGCGGCGACTACAAGTTCGCCCTCTTCCTGCACGTGCTCGCGGTCGTTCTCGCTTTCGGCCCTACCTTCGGCTACGGGATCCTCTTCTCCGTGCTGCCGAACTACCCGCGGGCGACGCCGGCGCTGCTGGCCGGCATCCAGAAGATCGACCGTTACCTCGTCACTCCCGGGATGGTCGTCGTCCTGCTCGCCGGGATCTACATGATCGTCGCCAGTGACGATGCCTGGGACGGCAGCGAGGCCTTCATCACCGTCGGCTTCGTCGCGATCATTGCCCTCTTCGGCCTTCAGCACGGGTTCTTCCGCCCCCAGACCGCCAAGGCAAAAGAACTGGCCGAGCGCGACCTGCAATCGGGCGACGCGCTGAGCGCGGAATTCGAAGCGGTGTCGCAACGGCTCGGCACCGTCGGCCCGATCGCGGGCCTGATCGTCGCGGTGACGATCTTCTTCATGACGTATAAGCCGTTCCTGTGATCTGCATTTGACGGGACGTTCTGCCGCCGAGCTGAGTTCGGCGCAGCCGATCGGAGTGTTCGATTCCGGGGTCGGCGGCCTCACCGTGCTGCACGAGTGCCTGGTCTCCCTGCCGCAGGAGGACTTCCTTTATCTCGGCGACACGGCGATGTTCCCCTATGGGGACAAGGACCCGGCTGAGCTGCGTGAGCGCATCCGCCGCATCGCCAACCTGCTGCTGGACCGCGGCGCGAAGCTGCTGGTGATCGCCTGTAACACGGCCACGTCGATCGGCGAGGAGGTGACGCGGGAAGTCGCGGCCGAGCGCGGGGTGGAGGTGGTGCCGGTGGTCGAGCCCCAAGCCGAGATCGCCTCGGCGATCACCGCCAACGCGCGGGTGGGAGTGCTGGCGACGCCGAACACGGTCGAAAGCGGCGCCTACCGGCGCGCCCTCGAAGCCGCCGGGCGCGGCCTCGACGTGATCGAGGTGGCTGCGCCGGACCTCGCCTCCTTCATCCAGGACGGCGCCCTCTTCGACGAGGACACGATGACGATGGCCCGCTCCTACTGCGGGCCGCTGAAGGCTGCCGGCGTCGACACCCTGATCCTCGGCTGCACGCACTATCCGCTGGTGGCGCCGATGCTTCAGCGGATCCTCGGCCGTGATGTCCGCTTGGTCAGTGGGGGCCACGCGGTCGCCGCGGCGGTGCAGCGGACGCTGGAGGCGTCCCGCCTTGCGCGGGAGTCGGAGGGGGAGGGCAGCTACGACTTCCTCTGCACCGGCGACTGCGAGGCCTTCCACGCGATCGGCACCCGCTTCCTGCAGATGCCGCTCGGCGAGGTCGAGCGGGTCGAGATCTAGCCGAGGTCACGGTTTCGTCTCAGAGTTGGGATCGAAAATTTGAAATCTGCGCGCCATTTGTGCGTCCCGATGCTCCAGGCTCCCCGCATGCCCATTTTGACGCCGAGCAATACCGTATATACTCATCCTGTGGCCAAGGTAATGATCTCCATCCCCGACAAGCTCCTGGCGCTGATCGACAACCACGTCGAAGCGGCGCACGAGACGCGTAGTGGGTTTTTGCAGCGAGTGGCAGCGCAGGAGCTCGAGCGAGAGAAAGCGCAGCAGCGCAAGGATCTTGAAGGGCTTTTGGACGAGATCGGGACCTTGGACCTCCGCGGCGAAGCCGCCCAGCTGATCCGTGAAGACCGAAACTCCCACTGAATCGCTTCTTCTGGACGCGGGCGTCTGGGCGGCGGTCTTCGACCCCGCCGATCGCTTTCACGATTCGGCGCGGTCCCTCGTCCTCGACGTGGATCATTCGCTGGCAGCGCTCGACCTCACGCTCTATGAGCTGGCCAACGTTCTGGGCGTGAAGATGAAGCTGCCCGACAAGGCCCGCGATATCACCCAGCTGGTTGTAGATCGCTGCGGATCTGCGCTACTCAAAGTCGACCCGCCGGCTTTGGCCTCCGCCGTTCGACTCGCGAGGGAGCACGGTTTGACCGCCTACGACGCTGCCTATGTCGCGGCCGCGAAAAAGTACGGTTGGAAGCTGGTCAGCCTCGACATCCGCGACCTCGTCTCCAAGGGGCTTGCCGTAACTCCGGACGCCGCCGATTACCCTTAGGACGATGAGCGTTCTAGAGCAGGTGCAGGGCGATGTGAAGACGGCGATGAAAGCGCGCGATCGCGAGCGGGCGGGGGCGCTGCGGCTGATCGTCGACGTTTTGCAGCAGGACGCGAAGCTCGGCAAAGGCGACGAGATCGCGGTGCTGCAGCGCGAGCGCAAGAAACGGGTCGAGGCGGCGGAGGCCTTCGAGGGCGCCGGGCGCGCCGAGCAGGCCGCTTCCGAGCGCTTCGAGGCCGAACTGATCGAGGGCTACCTACCCCAGCAGCTATCCGACGAGGAGCTGGCGGAGCTGGTCCAAGGGGCGATCGACGAGACCGGCGCCTCAGAGCAGCGCCAGATGGGCCAGGTGATGTCGGCGCTGATGCCGAAGGTCGGCGGCCGGGCGGACGGCAAGCGGGTGAGCGCCGCGGTGCGGCAGAAGCTGGGTTCCTGAGTCTTGGCCCGCAGGCAGCTGACCCTCGACAACACCGTCGCGGCCGAGCTGGCCGGCTCCGAGGACGGCGTCCTCAAAGCGCTGCGCGGTCGGCTCGACGCCGAGCTGCACCTGCGCGGCAACGTGCTGACGCTCGAGGGCGAGCCCGACGACGTCGCCGCCGCGGCGACGGTGGTCGACGAGATGGTCGAGCTGATCGAGCAGGGGATCGAAGTCGCCCCGGGGACGATCGAAGCGGTGACCGGCGCGCTCGATGCCGAAGAGAGCCCGGCCGAGATCCTCGAGGACGTCGTCTGGCGCCATCGCAACACGAAAGTC
>JBQCHW010000195.1:0-4968 GCA_051954315.1 Solirubrobacterales bacterium | reverse complement strand
ACCTTGAGGATCAGCGGCACCCGGCCGGCGTAGTCGGGGTAGTACTTCTCGGCCATCCCGATCTGGCAGGCGAGGGCCGAGTAGCCGGCCTCGGCGGCGAGCCGGAACTGGTAGTCGGGATCCTTGGAGGCCGGATTGGGGAAGAAGTCGCGCGGGCCGTGCTCGATCCCCTGGTCGATCGGCAGCAGCATCAGGGTCCCGTTGCCCGGGCCGAACTCGAACAGAAGGCGGTGCAGGCGGGCGCGTTTGCCCGGCGGCAGGACCTCCAGCAGCGATTTCTGCTCGGTCAGACTCTTCAACTCCACGTGATTTCCTCCTCGAAGATGGGTGTCCGGGGAGTATGTCATCGGCAGGGCCGGGTGGGCAGCCCAATCCGGGGCCGATTGCCGCAGTCCAGGGGGATTTGAGCGGCGGCGGGTATCCTCGGTTCATGAGCGAGACTGAGCTCAGCGTCATCTGCAAAAACTGCGGCAGCGAGGTCAGTCCCTACGTAACCGAGTGCCCCTACTGCGGGGCGCGGCTGCGCAAGCGGGCGCCGAAGCTGGAGCGGCGCGGCGACGCCCTCGAGGCGCAGGAGCCGCGGCGCAAGCGACGGCGGCGCCGGATGCCGCGCCCGGGGCGCCCGAGCTTCGCCGTCTCCGCCGATCGGCCCTACGCGACGATCGGGATCATCCTCGTCTCGGCGGCCCTGCTGCTGGTCCAGAAGGCGAGCGGGGACGGCCTCTCGACCTTCGGCGGCCTCATCGTCCCGCTCGAAAACGAGTGGTGGCGGGTCTTCACCGCTCCCTTCGCCTACATCGACGTCGGCTACCTCTTCGTCGTCGCGATCGGGCTGGCGATCTTCGGGACCGGGCTGGAGCGCCGCCTCGGGACCCTCCGCACCGCCGTCCTCCTCGTCGCCTGTGGGGCGCTGGGGATGCTGGCGGCGAGCGTCGTCGCCAACGCCCAAGACGACTTCACCGTCGTTGCCGGCGGCAACGGGATGGCGCTCGGCGCCGTCGCCGCCTGGTTCGCGATCCGGCGGGCCGAAGTCCAGGGCGCGATCGGCGAGGACTACGACGCCATCGGCGTCGCGGTCGCCGCCGTCGTCCTGATCGCGCTGCCGCTTTTCGCCCCGACCGCGGACATCGTCGCCGGCCTGGTCGGCGGCGCCGTCGGCGCCCTGGCCGGTGTCGCTGCCTCGGCGCTGCACCACGGCGAATAGGCTCCCCGCGTGCCCGACGACAAGGAGCTGGAAGCCGCGATCGAGCGGCTGATGGAGCGGGAGCGGTTCTCCGAGGCCGAGCGGGTCGTCGCGCAGGCGGCGCCGCAGCTGCAGAAGGTCCTCGCCGCCGCGCTCGCCGAGGGCGGCTGGTTCGGCGAGCCGCACGAGGCGGAGACGCTGCGGATCGCGACCGTCCCCGATCCCGAGGAGCGGCTCACCGCCGTCCGCGCCCTGCTCGCCGAGGAGGCGAGGATGGGGATGATGGTTGGCGTCGCCGTCGGCTGGGCACTGAAAGAAGAGCTGGCCTCGTCCGAGACGACCAACAGGAGCGAACCCCCACCGGGAGGAGAGAGCTGAGATGGAGATCAAGTACCACGGGCATTCCTGCTTCGAGCTGAGCGAGGGCGATACGACCGTCCTCGTCGATCCGTTCCTGAAGCCGAACAACCCGACCGCGGTCCACACCGGCGAGGAAGTCGAGCCCACCCACATCGCGATCACCCACGGCCACGCCGACCACATGGCCGACGCGGTCCCGGTCGCCAAGCGCACCGGCGCCCACTGCGTGGCGATCGTCGAGCTCGCCGAATGGCTGAAACAACGGGGGATCGAGGAGCTCAGCGACCCCAACCTCGGCGGCACCGTGGAGTTCGACTGGGGCTGGATCAAGCTCGTCCCCGCCTGGCACACCAGCACCCTGCCGGGCGACAAAGAGGCGCTGTTCAGCGCCGAGCACGGGACCGCGATCGGCACCGCCACCGGCCTTCTGATCAACATCGGCGGCAAGACCGTCTACCACGCCGGCGACACCTGCCTGTTCAGCGACATGAAGCTGATCGCCGAACGCAACCCGGTCGACATCGCCCTGCTGCCGATCGGCGGCCACTACACGATGGACCGCCACGACGGCGTCGTCGCCTGCGAGTTCGTCGGCGCCGGCACGGTGATCCCGATCCACTACAACACCTTCCCGGCGATCGAAATCGACGTCGAGGCCTTCAAGAGCGACGTCGAGTCGCAGACCTCATCCCAGGTCGTGATCTTGAAGCCGGGGGAGACCCACTCGGCTTAGCGGCGGCGGGGCGCTAGGGGGCGCTGACTTCGACCGGCGGGATGACGACCGGCGGACCCGGTTCTTCGGCCGGACCCGGTTCTTCGGCCGGCGGCGGGGGCGGCGGGGTGCTTTCCGCTTCCGGAGCGGGTTCGCTTGGCGGCGGTTCGCTCGGGGCCGTGGTGACAACCACGACGCCGCTGCCACCGTGGGCGCCCGGTGCTTCTTCGGAAGCTTTGGCGGTGCCGATCGCGCCCGATTTCGCGTCGCCGATCGTCAGTTCGGCTTCGGCAGCCGACTGGCCGGCACCTTCTTCGTCATCGGCGACGGCGGGCGTCGGTTCGGCTGCGGCCTCATCGACCGGGGCTTCGGCTTCGGCCGGGGCGGGGAGCGGGGTGTTTTCGACAACCGGTTCCGCCTCCGCGATCGGCGCGGCCGCAACAGCCGGTGCGCCCTTCTCGATCGTCGGGACCGGTTCCACCGGGGTGTAGCCGGGGTTCACGGCGCCGGCCTTCGCGGCAGGAGTCGGCGCCGGGGTGTTGGTCGTTTCCTTGACCTCGACCGCGCCGGCGGTCAGCAGGGCGGCAGTGACGACTCCGGCGGCCGCCTTGGTGCCGATCGCGCCGCCGAGGGCGCCGATCCCGCTGGCGGCCGAACCGCCGCTGAACGCGGCAACGCCCGCACCGGCGGCCCCGGCACCCGCACCGGCAGCTCCGGCACCGGCCGCGCCGGCGCTGGCACTGGCGCCACCGGCCCCGCTGAGTCCCAGCTTGGAGAGGACGAAGCCCTTGAAGGCGATTAGCGGCCCGACCGGGAAGAGCGCCGCCAGCGCCTTCTCGTTCGAGCGGACCTGGCTGCGGAAGTCGGCGCATTCGTCGCACTCGCGGACGTGGCGGCGCACCGGCGCCGAGACCTTGCGCAGCCCCTCGGCCGCTTCGGAGAGCTCGACCCTGACCTCGCCGCAGGTCAGCAGGCGCGCCTGGCTCGCCTCGGCGAGGGAGATCCGCGCCCGCACCAGCAGCGACTTGACCGAGGGCACGGTGGTGTCCATCGCGGCGGCGATTTCCTCGTAGGAGAGGGCGTCCATCTCGCGCAGCAGCAGCGCCGCGCGCTGGGTCTCGGGAAGCTTGTTGACATCGCTGAGGATCTGGCGGAACTCCTCGCGGTTGTGGACCTTCTCGGCGGTCGAGGCGGCGTCGACCTCCGGGACCATGTCCATCGATTCCTGCGCGTCGGCCTTCGGCTTGCGCAGGTAGTTGAGGCAGCGGTTGCGGGCGATCCGGTAGAGCCAGGGTCGGAGGTTGATCTCACGCTCGTCGGCGAGCATCGCCCGGTAGGCGTTGACGAAGACCTCCTGCAGGACGTCTTCGGCGTCCTCGGTCGAGCCCAGCATCTGGCGGCAGAAGCCGAGCAGGCGGCCCTGGTAGCGGTCGACGATCGTCTCGAAGGCGCCGGGATTGCCGGCCCGGACCATCGCGATCAGCTTCTCGTCGCCCTGCAGCTTGAGCAGCGGCGAACGGCGGGCGAGGAGCCCGCGGCGACTGGCATGAGTTAGAGCTGAAGCCTCCAAAGATCTCTCCCCTGAGGACTGGGTCTGGGCCTATAGACACGGTAACAGCGCAGGAGTTGCGCCCCTAGAACATTTATTGCCGTTTTAGGCTGCGGAAAACCTGCAGGAGCAGGGGATTCGACAATGCCCGGAGCGGGACTCGAACCCGCAAGCCCCGTGAGGGGCAGCGACTTTTAAGGCCGCCGCGTTTACCGGTTTCGCCATCCGGGCCTGGCGATGGTAACCCGGAGTGGCCGGCCAGCCAATAGGCTGCGGCGATGGCCGATCACGGCGGCAAGCTGGTTGCTAAGGCGCTGAAGTCCCGCGGCGTCGAGCATCTCTTCACGCTCTCCGGCGGGCATCTGTTCTCGATCTACGACGGTTGCAAAGACGAGGGCATCGAGCTCGTCGACGTCCGCCACGAGCAGACCGCGGCCTTTGCCGCCGAGGGGATCGCGAAGGCGACCCGGCGGGTCGGGGTGGCGGCGCTGACCGCGGGCCCGGGCGTGACCAACGGGATGAGCGCGATCGCCGGGGCGCAGTCCAACTACTCACCGATCTGCGTGTTGGGTGGACGTGCCCCCGAGATGCGCTGGGGATCGGGATCGCTGCAGGAGATCGACCACCTGCCGTTCGTCTCGCCGCTGGTCAAGTCGGCGGAGACGGTGAAGGACCCGGCCCAGATCGCGCCGGTCACCGCCGCGGCGCTCGACCGCGCGGCCGAGGCGCCGAGCGGACCGACCTTCGTTGACTATCCGCTCGACGTCGTCTTCACCGAGGCCGAGCTGGAGCTGCCGGCGGTTCCCGGCGCGCCTGAGGCGCAGGCGGCCGAGGGGGTCGAGGAGGCGGCGGCGCTGCTGGCCGGCGCCTCGCGGCCGGCGATCATGGCCGGCACCGGGCTCTACTGGGGGCGCGGGGAGGAGGAGCTTCGGGCACTGGTTGAGGCGATCGGGATTCCGGTCTTCCTCAACGGGCTCGGCCGCGGCTGCCTGCCAGCCGATCACGAGTTGGCGTTCAGCCGCGCCCGCTCGACCGCGCTGCAGGACGCCGACGTCGCCCTCGTCGTCGGGGTGCCGATGGACTTCCGGCTCGGCTTCGGCGGCAGCTTCGGGGGCGAGACGAAGATCGTCCGCCTCGACGCCGCCCCGAACGAGATCGGAAAGC
>JBQCHW010000194.1:0-17117 GCA_051954315.1 Solirubrobacterales bacterium | reverse complement strand
GAACGGGGGCGCCCCGAGGACCCCGAGCGGCACCGCGGCCGGGCGCTGGTCCTCACCGGCCCCGGCGTCCACCGCCACTTCCCCCACGACCCCGACGTCGAGTCGCGCGTCTTCCACTGCGACAGTCGCCGCGAGGAATTCGCCCGGGTGCCGGACGAGCCGGCCGAGATCGCGATCGTCGGCGGCGGCGAGAGCGCCCTCAGCGCCCTCGTCTTCCTCCGCGACCTGCGCCCGCAGGCCCGACTCACCGTCTACACCCCGACCCTGCCGCTGAGCCGCGGCGAGAGCTTCCTCGAGAACCGGGTCTTCGCCGACCCCGACAACGTCGACTGGGAACACCTCGACATCGATACCCGGCGCGACTTCGTCAAGCACTGCGACCGCGGCGTCTTCGACTCCAGCGTGCTCGAGCGGATCGCCGACGACGACCACCTCAGCTTCCTCTGCGGCCGCGCCCTCCACGTCTCGCTCGCCGAGGGCGGCGAGGCGGCGCTGCTCGAATTCGAGAGCCCCTCGGAGGGCCTCTGCTCGCAGGCCTACGACTTCGTCATCAACTGCACCGGCTTCGACCTGCTGCGGCAGCTGCGCGGGCTCTTCCCCGACGCCGTCCGCGACCAGGTCGAAGAACAGTGCGGCCCGCTCTGGGACGCGCCGCCCCAGACCGAGGTGCCGATCGGCCGCGGCCTCGAACTCGAAGGAGTGCGCCCGCGCCTCCACATGCCCGGCCTCGGCGGTCTCCGGCAGGGCCCCGGCTTCGCCAACCTCGGCAGCCTCGGCCTCCTCGCCAACCGGGTCTTGCAACCGCTTCTGAACGAACTGGATCCCGCTTTCGCAGGGGGGTCCCGAACGCTGGAAGACAAATCCTTGTTACTCGATTAGGAGAGGAGTTGGATGTCGATGCTGTCCAAGTTGAAGGGGTTGCCGCTGCTTTTGCTGGCGCTCGTAATCGGAGCGCTGGTGGTCGCGGGCTGCGGCTCCTCATCCTCTTCCTCCTCCTCGTCGGGGGATCACAACTTCACCGGCGACGGTATGCCCAACATCGATCTGGCCAGTAACCGCGAAGCGAAAAGCCAGATCAACAGCGGCAACGTCAGCCAGCTGAAGGAAGCCTGGTCGATCCCGGTCGAAGGCCAAGGCATCTACGGCAGCTACGCGTCGACGCCGATCATCGTCAACGGCGTCGTCTACTCCCAGGACCTGGAATCGAACGTCTCGGCGGTGGACCTCGAAAGCGGCGACGTCCTCTGGGACACCAAGTTCGAATCTCCGAGCCACGGTCCCAACGGCCTCGCGGTCGCCGAAGGCCGCGTCTATGGCGCGACCAACTCCGGCGCCTTCGCGCTCGACCAGAAGACCGGCAAGGAACTCTGGCTGACCCAGCTCGGCGGGCCGGTCGACATGGCGCCGGGCGTCAACGACGGCAAGGTCTACGTCTCGACCGTGCCGGAGAACACCAGCGCCGAATACGAAGCCGGCGCGGTCGGCACGCTCTGGGCGATGGACGGCAAAACCGGGAAGAAACTGTGGCACTTCGACACCGTGCCGAAAGACCTCTGGGGCGATCCCAACGTCAACTCCGGCGGTGGCCTCTGGTACCCGCCCTCGTTCGACAAAGCCGGCAACGTCTACGCCGGCACCGGCAACCCGGCGCCGCTGCCGGGGACGCCGAACCACCCCTGGGGCTCGAGCCGGCCCGGCGACAACCGCTACGCCGACTCGCTGGTGAAACTCGACCCCAACACCGGCAAGCTCGACTGGTACTACCAGGAGACCCCGCACAACATCTACGACTGGGACTTCCAGAACTCGCCGATCATCACCAAATCGGGAGGCAGGGAAGTGGCGGTCGGCTCCGGCAAGTCCGGCTTCGTCGTCGCCGTCGACGTGAAGAGCGGCAAGGTCGTCTGGCGGACCCGGGTCGGTCAGCACAACGGCCACGACAAGGACCCCGAATACGCGATGCGCGGCGAATACGACAAGATCAAGCCCGGCGAAGTCCTCCCCGGAGCGCTGGGCGGCGTGATCTCGGCGATGGCCAGCGACGGTGAGCGCGTCTACGTGCCGATCGTCAACCACTCGCTGACCGTCCGCAACGGTTACGAAACCAGCGAAGAAGGTGGGATCGAAGGCGAAGTCGAGGCGATCGACCTGCGCACCGGGAAAGTGGTCTGGGAGGCGCAGTTCCCCGGCCCCGCCTACGGCTCGCTCATCGTCACCAACGATGTCGTCTTCGCGACCTCGGCGGAAGGGACGATCCACGCCCTGAGCGCCAACAGCGGCGGCGAAATCTGGCAGGCGGCGCTGCCGTCGGGCACCAACGCGGGCGTCATGGTCACGGGCGACATGCTGGTCACCGGCGCTGGTCTGCCGGCTGTCGAAGGCCAGACGCCGAAACTGGTTGCTTACAAACTCGGCGGTTAAAAGGACTGCGTGAGGCGACGCGTCGTCTGCCATCGGCCCGGGTCGGGTATGACTCGGGCCGATGGCCGCCAAACGCAGCGCCGGCATCCTTCTCTTCCGTCGCCGCGGCGGCGAGATCGAGTTCCTGCTCGTCCACCCGGGTGGGCCCTACTGGGCGAAGAAAGACGCCGGCGCCTGGTCGATCCCGAAGGGCCAGATCGAGGACGAGGAGGAGCCGCGCGCCTGTGCGGTCCGCGAGCTCGAAGAGGAGCTGGGGGAGGCGCCCCAGCTCGATCCCGAGCAGCTGATCGAGCTCGGCTCGATCAAGCAGAAAGCCGGGAAAGTGGTCGAAGCCTGGGCCGCCGAGGCGGACTTCGATCCCGCCTCCATCGCCAGTAACACCTTCGAGATGGAATGGCCGCCCCGCAGCGGCACGCGGCAGGAGTTTCCCGAGGTCGACCGGGCCGAGTGGTTCTCCCTGGAGGCGGCGCGGGAGAAGATCCTGGCCGCCCAGGCGGAGCTTTTGGATCGCCTCTCGGAGCGGTTAGAGTCGGAAGATGGAGAACGGAGCGTCCCCGAACGGTAGGGCGCCGATTCCGGCCCGGTTGCTCGGCGTCGGCGTGCGCGGCGCTCGCACGGTCACCAAGGCCACCGGCATCGACCGGGCGGTGGAAAACGCTGCCGAGGAGGCGATCGTCGCCGCGGTCGAAAGCGGCGCGGTGGAGCGGGCGATGGCGCGGGTGCTGGAAGGCCCCGTCGTCGGGGAGGCGGTCGAGGGCGCACTCGAGAGCGATGCGGTCAAGCGGGCGCTGCTGGAGGCGATGGACAGCGAGCTGGTTGACGAGGTCTGGCGCCGCCTCTTGGCGAGCGAGGAGGCGCAGCAGCTGGTCGAGCGGATCGCCGGGGCGCCGGAGGTCCGCGCCGCGATCAGTGCTCAGGGGGTGGGTCTGATCGGCGACATCGCCCGCACGCTCGGGAACCTGGTCCGACGGCTCGACGACCGCTTCGAGCGGATCGTCCGCCGGATCTTCTTCCGCAGACCTCGGGAGCTGCCGACCGATCGGGCCGGGGCGATCAGCCGGGCCCTGGCGATGGCGATCGACGGCGTCTTCGTCAACCTCGCCTTCACGGCATTCGTCGCTCTGGTCACCCTGGTAGCGAATACCTTCGGCGGCAGTGGCGAAGGCGGCAGCAGCCTCGCGATCGCCGTTGGCTCCACCGCCTGGCTCTCCTTCGGCGCGATCTACCTGGTCGGCTTCTGGTCGCTCGCCGGCCAGACGCCGGGGATGCGGTTTGCCGGCATCCGCCTGGAAGAGCGGCTGCCGCTCGGGCGCAGCCTCAAGCGCCTGATTGGGCTCGGCCTAGCGATACTGGCGTTTGGGCTCGGCTTCCTCGGCATCGTCTTCGCGCCGCAGCGGCGCGCCTGGGACGACCGGCTCTCCGCCACCGGCGTCGCTTACGACGAGCGTCCTCCGGAGCCGGCACCGTGGTCAGGCCCTATATCGGCGTTCCCGAGCGGTTCGGCAGCCAGCGCTGGACCAGCAGGGTGAGGCTGCCGGAGACGATCAGCAGCGAGACGTTGATCGCGAGGACGACAGCCGCTCCCATCGCGTGCTCGATCCCGCCGCCGCCGATCGCCACCCCGAGGTAGGCGGAGGCGGGGATCGTCGTCACCGAGATCGCGACGCCGACCGCGGCGCTCGCTTTGGTCTCGAAGGAAAGCATCGCGGCGACGCCGGCCGCCAGCGCGATCAGCACCGTCGAGTAGTCGGTGTGGGCGAGGTTGGTGAGGCTGCTGTTCTCGACCTTGAAGCCGTCGGGGAGGAGGCCGGTCACCTTGAGCAGGAAGCTGAGGACGGCGGCGGTGACGATGACCAGGCCGAGGCCGAGGGTGAGGGTGGTGAAGGCGCGCCGGGCGAGGTCGTAGCGGCCGGCGACGATGGCGACGCAGGTGGCGCAGACCGGCAGCAGGTCCGGGCTGACCGCCATCGCGCCGACGATCAGGATCGAGCTGCTGGTGATCACGCCGAGGGCGGCGATCACCGCGGCGACGTTGATCAAAGCCAGGTAGCGGGCGAGGAGGCGTGAGTTGGCGCGGGCCTGGCCCAGGACCTCGATCCAGGCGAAGCCGTCGACGCCCCCTTCGCCCAGGTGGTGGCGGTGCTGGGGAGCGACCACCTCGATCCGGGTGAGGACGTAGTCCTCGTCTTCGATCCCGAACTCGCCGATCGCATCGGCGAGGCGGTCGGCGGAGGCGGGCTCGACGTCGGCGACGAAGACGAAGGCCTCGGCGGCGGCCTCGTCTGCCTGCTGGACGACCCGCCGCACCCCGTCGAGATCGCGCAGCAGCGAGCCGAATTCCTCGGCTTGGCTGTGGTGGACGGAGGAGCGGAGCCTCAGCATCCGCTCATTCTCCCGACCGCCTCGGCGGCGCTCCTAGGAGACGAGCTTGATGACCTTGAAGGCGCGATCGCCTTTGGGCGTCTCGACCTTCACGGTCGAGCCGACCCGTGCGTCCATCAGTGCCCGCCCGATCGGCGACTCGGCCGAGAGGCGGCCTTCGGCCAGGTTGGCCTCGGTCGAGCCAACCAGGGTCCAGGCGTTGGTCTCGCCTTTCGATTCGTCGAGCACCTCGGCGGTGCGGCCGAAGGAGAAGACGTCTGAGTCGAGCTCGGAGACCTCGACGACGACGGCGTTCCGCAGCCGTTCCTGGAGCCGCTTGATCCGCGTCTCCATGTGCGCCTGGTCCTCTTTGGCGACGTGATACTCGGCGTTCTCCTTGAGGTCGCCCTCCTCGCGGGCGATCTTGATCCGCTCCGCCATCTTCAGGCGGGCCGGGCCTTCAAGCTCGGCGAGTTCGGCTTTCAGCTCTTCGATTCCGGCCTGCGTGATCGGCTCGCCGGTCTGCTCCTGGGGGCTCACGCCCAAAGCGTGTCAGATATCAGTCTCCGGCCGCGGTTTCGGTGGCGACGAAGGCCGAGGCGAAGGAGCGGACCTTCTTGCCGTTGGCGTCGCCAAGGGGCGCAAGCCCGAAGAGCTCGTCCGTGGAGCGCAGCAGCGAGTAGGGGTTGTAGGCAGTGCCGTCGGTGCCGTTTGGGGTGAGCAGGGGGGAGACGAGGAGGGCTCCGACCTTCAGCGGGTCGGCTCCTTCCGCCGCCACCGTTTCGGCCGCGGCGGGGTCGAGGGCGCCGAAGCTGACGATCAGCAGGCCGTCCTGCTTGTAGGCGGGGGCGGCGAGAACTTCTCTACTCGTCTTTTCCAGCCAGGCGTCGGCGGCAGCCGGCCCGTCCGCGGTCCCCTCCGGGCACTGGCCGCGGAAGCCGGTGTTGCACGGGCTGGGCGCGAGGTAGCTGAAGTTGGCCGTCTTCTCGGCTTTGGCCAGGTCCTTCGGCAGCTGCTCTGAGGGCACGTCGTTGGCGGCGCAGTCGCCGAGGTCGAGCAGGGAGTGGAAGTAGACGAATGGGTTGGAGGCCGCCGAGTAGGCGCCCGACACCGGCGGCGGCGCTCCGGTCGCGTCGGGTTCGGGGTGCACGCAGTTGCCGGGTCTTCCTTCGGCGTCGACCATGCCTTCGATGTAGGCGCGCCAGCTGAACTGGGCGGTGCCGAGCTGGTCGGCAAGGGTCAGGGTTTCGACCGGGAAGAGGCACTTTTCGTACTCGGGGCAGTCGGCCTTGCTCGCCTCCGTGGGAGGCTGGCCGCTGATCGACGCGAACCCGTTGGCGAGCGAGGCGCCCTCGAGAAGCGAGTAGTTGGTCAGCAGCACGCCCTGTTGGCGCAGGGTGCCGGAGAGGTAAGGCATCTGAGAGGTGGTTCCAAAGGCCGCCTCGTAGCCGGGGCTTGCCAAAGAGATCAGGAAGACGTGCTTGACCGGCCCCGCTTCGGGCAGTTCCGGTTCGCTCGGCGGCGGTGCTTCCGGCGCTTCGGGTGCGGCGCCGGGGAGGGATTCAGGTGCCGGCGATGGCGCCGCCGCGGAAAGCGGCTCGGGGGAAGCCGCTCCCGCGCTCGGCGTCGATTGTGGGGAGGAAGCAGGAGTGAACTGTTCTTCTGGCGCGGCGGCCGGAGGAGCGGCGGTCGTCACCGCCGCCGGTTGCTCGTCGAACAGTCCTGCCACGGCTGCCGTGGCCAGCGGGCTGATGCCGCTGCTACCGGTCAGCGCCGAGGCGACGATGCCGCTGGTGGCGATCAGCGAGGTGGCGATCAAGAGGCCGAATTTCTTCCCGGTGACCGCTCCCGCGGCGGCGATCAGCTTCCCCAGGTGTGCTCCGGCGAGCGCCTTCACGCCGCGCTCACCACCAGCCCACTACCGCACTGCGGGCAGAAGCGGTCGGCCCGGCTGAAGGGGGCGTTGCAGGTGGGGCAGTGGCCGGCCGCGTCGGTCCGTTCGAGCTCGAGCTGGCGTTCGACCGCCAGCAGCTCGGCGTCGACCCGCTGCAGCTCGGCGGCTTTGCGGGTGAGGACGTCGAGCCGGACGTGGTCGCGGATTGCCATCTCGTAGAAGGCGCCGCCGAGATCGGCTTGCATCACCGTGAACTTCTCCAGCAGCCGGTCGCGCTGGGCGACCAGCTCCTTGTCCTCCAGCGGCTTCGGCGGAGCCGCGGGCTCGGGTTTCGCTTTGCGCAGCCGCTCGATCACGGTTCCACCCCCGAGGGTGCCGGCGCCGCGCCGCCGCCTTCGCCGCCGACGACGATCACGTCGGGCAGGTTCTGCTGGGCCTTGATGTAGTTCTCGCCCGTCTGTTCGGGGTTTTCTTCGACCAGCTGGGTGTCCTCGGCTTCCTTTTCCTGAGAGGCGTGGAAATGGGTGACGTCGTGGACGTCGCCGTTGGCGGTGTGGGCGACCACTTTTTCTTCGGGCTTGGCTTTCGATTTGTCGACTTTGGCGTTTTTCTTCGTTGCTTTCGCCGTCGCCGTCCCCGTGGCGGCGGTCGCCGGGCCCGCGGTGGTGCTCGCCGCCGTCGCCTGCCGTTCCCGCAGCGCCTTCAGCAGCGCCTCTTCGTCGCTGCCGCCGGAGCCGTTGTTGCCGATCGCGACGCCGATCGCCATCGCGATCGGCAGCAGGGCGAAGAACCCCACGGCGGCGGCGCGGCTGGTCACACCCTGTTTCGCCGGCGGCGGGCCCAGCGGCCGGCGCGCCCGCTTGCTCATCGCCGCGAAGTAGCGCGAGGAGGGGTTGGCGCCGTTGCCGCGCCGCGCCGCGCAGTTGACGCAGTAGCGCTGCTGCGGGTCCATCGGCGCCCCGCACTCCTCGCAAGGCTCATGCGCCTGCGGCCTGCGAACTTCCTCCAACTGCGTGCTCATCCCTCCCCCTTCTGATGCTTGTCTTGGTTCTGGCTGTTCCCGTGCTTGTGTTTCTTCTTCTGCGCCTGGCGCTTGGCCCGCGCCTCAAGGATCCGCTCGGATTCGGCCCGCTGGGCGGCGGCCTTTTCCTGCGTCGTCTCGCAGCCGGCGAGGCTGCCGGCGCCGAGGGCGCCGCACAGGAGCAGAACGACGAGCCGGCTGGGCCGGCGAGTCGCCCTTATCTGAGGCGCGCGTCTAGCCGAAGGCACCGCTGACGTACTCCTGGGTCCGTTGCTCGCGGGGCGAGCCGAAGAGGGCGGTGGCGCTGTTGTACTCGACCAGATCGCCCAGGTACATGAAGGCGACGTGGTCGGCGATCCGGTAGGCCTGCTGCAGGTTGTGGGTGACGATGACGACGGCGACGTCGTCGCGCAGCCGCACGATCAGGTCCTCGATCACCTGGGTCGATTTTGGGTCGAGGGCCGAGCAGGGCTCGTCGAGCAGCAGCACCTCGGGCTCGGCCGCCAGCGCTCGGGCGATGCAGAGGCGCTGCTGCTGGCCGCCGGAGAGCTTCAGCGCCGGGTGGTCGAGGTTGTCCTTGACCTCCTCGAAGAGGCCGGCGCGGTCGAGGGCGCTGTGGACCGCGGGCTCCAGCGACTTTTTGCGCGCCCGCCGCGAGCCCTGCTCGCGCAGCACGTAGGCGATGTTGTCGAAGACGCTCATCGGGAACGGGTTCGGCTGCTGGAAGACCATCGTCACCCGGCGCCGCAGCAGGGTCGGCTCGATCGCGGCGATGTCGACGTCGTCGAGCAGGATGCGGCCAGTCAGGGTGGCGCTCGAGGTCAGCTCGGTGAGCCGGTTGAGCGAGCGCAGCAGCGTCGTCTTGCCGCAGCCCGAGGGGCCGATCAGCGCCAGCACCTCGCCCTGGCGCACCGGCAGCGAGACGTCTTTCACCGCCGCTTTGGCGCCGTAGTGGACCGAGACCCCGTCGAGCTCCATCCGCCGGATCGAGAACTGCGGCGCCTTGATCGAGCGTTTCGCCGAGACGAAGGTGCCCTGGTTGGCGGGGATCGCCTCGGTGGCGGGCTCCGGGTCATCCACCCGCAGCCGCCGGATCGGCGGCGGGAAAGTCAGTGGCTCCACGTTCCAACCTTTCTGGCGCGGCGATGGACGACGTCGACGGCCGCGTTCAGGGCCAGGACCATCAGCAGCAGGACGAAAGCCGCCGCGTAGGCTTTCTGCGGCTGGTTGAGGTTCCCGGTCGGGGAGGCCTCGTAGACGAAGTTGGTCAGGGTGGTGCCGGCCCCGCGCAGGTAGTTGAACGGGAAGGCGGCGCCTTCGACCGGGGCGAAGTTCTGGGTGGCACCGAGGAGGACGACGATGATCGCGGTGTCGCCGATGATCCGGCCGAGCCCGAGCATCGCCCCGGTGGCGACCTGGGGGCGGCAGGTCGGCAGCAGGATCCGCCGCGTCGTCGCCGCTTTCGTCTTGCCGACGGCGTAGGAGGCCTCGCGGACGTGGCGGGGGATCGAGTTCAGCCCCTCGCGGACGCTGGCGACGATCAGCGGCAGCGCCACCAGCGAGAGCATCGTCGCGGCGGCGAAGAAGGAGCGGCCGAAGACGACGCCTTCGGAGCTGCGGCTGAGGAAGCCGAGGGCGGTCGAGGAGAAGATCACGGTGCCGAAGAGGGCGAGGACGATCGAGGGGATGCCGGCGATCGCCTCGATCGTCGATTCGGTGATCCGGGCCAGCGCCGTCGGGCGGCCGTACTCGACCAGCCAGACCGCGATCGCGATCCCGATCGGGAGAGCGATCGCGATCCCCATCGTGGCGACGATCAGGGTGCCGAAGAGGGCGTCGGAGAAGCCGCCGGTTTCGCTCTCCTCGAAGCCGGCGGCGGCCGGCGTCCACAGCATCTCCGGGCGCAGGAACTTGATCCCCTGGACCAGCAGGTAGACGACGATCGCCACCGCGATCGCGCAGAAGAGCAGGCCGAGCGCCCAGCAGATCGCCAGGCCGATGCGGTCGCTGAGGCTCCAGGTGGCGGAGCCCTCGACCGCGCCCTTGCGCTTGTGCGCGCCGGGCGGATCGTGCTGCTCGGGCGGCGGGACGGGCGGGACCGTCAGCGGCGGGTCTTGCATCGAGGCGTCCCTCATGGCATCAGGTACTTCCGCATCGACCGCCGCGCCAGCCAGCCGGCGAGGGAGAACATCGCCGCCGAGAACAGCAGCACCGCGGCGATCGAGAACAGGGTCGCGTTGAAGGGAGGGGAGGAGAGCTGATCGATGTTCTTGACGATCGTCGGGCCGAGCGGCCGCGAGGGCTCGTAGATGAAGATCAGCCCGTCGGCGGGGTTCGGGGCGAAGGCGACCGAGCCGGAGATCATCGCCAGCATCACCGCCTCGCCGATCGCCCGGGCGACGGCGAGCACGGTGCCGGCGACGATTGCCGGCCGGGCGCTGCGGACGCCGATCTTCCAGGTCGTCCGCCAGCGGTTGACGCCGAGCCCGAGCGAGCCTTCGATCCAGCCCGGTTTGACCGCCCGCAGGCCGTCGCTGAAGATCGAGACCATCAGCGGCGCGATCATCACCGTCAGCACGAGGACCGCCGCCATCAGGCTGTAGCCGGTGAGGGAGATGACGCCGGCGACCGAGGCCTTCTGCCCCTCGGTGACCAGATGGTTGCCGATGAAGGGGACCAGGACCAAGACCCCGAGCAGGCCGTAGATGACCGACGGGACGCTGGCCAGGAAGCGGATTACCGGCTGCAGGATGTTGCTCATCCACTCCGGCGCGAACTCGACGATGAAGACGGCGACGAAGAGCGCCGAGAAGAGGGCGATGAGGACGGCGCCGCCGGTGATCAGCAGCGTGCTCCAGATCAGCGGCCAGGCGTGGAAGGTGTAGATGTATTCGCCGCTCGTCTGGGCCGAGAGCGAGATCGCGTTCAGCTGCTCTTCGACGTCGCCGCTGCCGCTGAACCAGGCGAGGCCGTTGTGGGAGAACGAAGGCCAGGCGTGGACGAAGACGGTGACGATCAGCGCCAGCAGCAGCGCCACGACCCCGCAGACCAGCGCGCCGAGCATCCGCTCGACGCGCTGGTCGGACCATTTCGGCCCGTACTCCTGTGGGAGGTCCTCGTTCAACGACTTCCCGTTACTTCTTGTTGAACGCGGGGACGCCGCCGGCCTGGGCGATCACCGAACCGGCGAGCGGGCTGCGCCGCGCCCAGTCAACGAACTTGACCAGCCCTTTCGGGCTTGAGCTTCCGTCGCCGGGGAGGACGAGGAAGAGGTAGCGCGAGAGCGGGTACTTCAGCGGCTCGACGCTGATCTTGCTCGGCGCGCAGGGGATGCCGTTGACCTTGAGGGGCTTGAGACCCTTCTTCTGCCAGGCGAGCCCTGCGTAGCCGATCGCGTTCGGGTCCTGCTTGACCGCGTTGACGACGAGGCCGTCGGCGGTCAGCGCATTGACGTTGGACGCCGGCGGTTCGTTGTTCAGCACCGCCTGGAGGAAGAAGTTGTAGGTCCCTCCGTTGGTGTCGCGGCCGACCGGGTCGATCGTGGTGGTCAGGTTGGAACCGCCGACCTGACTCCAGTTGGTCAGCAGCCCCCGGTAGATGTCGTGGGCCTGCTGAATAGAGATGTTGCTGATGCTGTTCTTCGGGTTGACGTCGAGGCAGAGCCCGTCGAGGAACATCTTGATGTAGGTCGTCCCCGCGTCGCTGGGGAGGGGGGTACGAGCCTGCCCGGCGAACTGGCTGGTCCCGTTCTGAACGTCTTTGACGCCGGCGTTGCCTCCATTGGCGGTGTAGACGAAGTGGACCTTCGGATTGACCTTCTTCGTGTAGGTCGCGAAGAGGGCCTGCAGCACGGGCTGCGCGGCCACGGAGCCGGACCCGATGTAGGTCACGGCGCCGGCCGACGCCGGCGCGGCGAGCCCCAGGAGGGAGATCGCCGCTATGGCGAGGGTCTTGATTTTCATGCGGGGTTGAGTTCCTTTCCAGCCGGGTAAATGTCTTTGTTGACCAACTTAGTCGCGAAACCGTAGCAGCTTCTGTAGTTTATTGACCTTCTAAGTAAAGAAAGGTCGCCGAAGGCACCGCAAACGCCGCCAGGCGGCCGCAGACATGGAGGATCAATTGCTGAAGAAGAGACTGTCCACCCCTCGAGCCGCGACGGTGGTCGTGCTGGCGGCGGCGGTTGCCGTCTCGGCGACGGTGGTGCCCTCGGTCGCCCAGTCGTTCCTGACCAGCCAGAAGGCAGCGAAGACGTTCGTCTCCAACAAGAAGGCGTCCCAGCTCTACCTGAAGAAAAAGGCGGCCTCGAACCTCTACGTGGCCAAGGCGACGGCGCCGAAGCCGCCGGTCGTCGGGATCGCTGCCGGCTCGGCTGAATTCAACGCCGCCTCGACCACGGCTGGCTACATCCCGACCGCGTTTACCTCGTTCGCGACCAAGGCCGAAGTCAGCTCGGTCGTGCTCTCGTTCTCGGGTCAGGCAACCTGCACCGCGCCGAAACCGGGCCCCGATCAGGCCTGCCCGATCCAGATCCTGGTCGACGGCCAGTCGACCGGGAAAGTCAACTTCGCGCCCTCGACGGCGTCGAGCCCGACCCCGGTCCCGGTCGTCCACACCGTGGTCCAGACCGCGGTGCTGACCAAAGGCGGCCACACGGTGGCGGTCCAGTACGCGGGCGCGAAAAACGTCAACTTCGCGCTCAAAGGCTGGAACCTCGCCGTCCAAGCCTACCCCCAGCCCGACGAACCGCTCCAGCTCGAAGACACGACCAAGGGCAACGGCGGCTCCAAGTAACGAGCCGCCAAGAGCACCGCCCCCGCAACTGCATCAACTTGACTGCCTACTGGGTGGTTAAGTTGATGCAGTTCGCGGGGGCGGCTTGATTTCAGGCGCCCGCGTTACACATTCGGTGCATTCGCCGGAGGCGCTTTCGTCGCTCATGGCTCAGCGCTGGGGGCGGGGAAGGGAGTCCCCGAGGATCAAACGGGCGCGGTAGAAGAGCGCCTCGTCGGCCCCCCGCAGCTCCGACTCCCGGTTGTCGGTCTGCGTGGTCCGGTTCTGCCCGATCCCAGCCGGGCTCTCATCCCGCACCAGCCCGGTCAGCCGACCCCGCGACCGAAACCTCGTCTGCTCGACGCGTCTGGTCATCCTGTCTCCTTTCCATATTTGTTGATCATCTAACTCAAGAATAGCAGGAGGACGGAAAGAGCGGCAAGAGGTTGGGCGGGTGGGGGAGAGGTGAGGCACGCTCCGCTCTTGAGGCTGTCGTGAGTAGCGAACAGCCCTACAAAGTCGCGTACGACGAGGCGGTGCGAGCATTGTCGGAGCAACGAGCAGTCATCGAGAGCCTTCGAGCTCGAGCCGGCCTTCTCTTCTCGGTCGCTGCGATTACTGCTTCGTTCATGGGACCTCAGGCACTACGAAGCGGCAAGCTTTCGCCTGTGTCGTGGCTGGCCCTCCTCTGCTTCGTTGCGGTGGCCGGCAGCCTGCTCGCCATCCTGTGGCCACGGGGATGGGAGGACACGGCCGATCCCAGAACGATGATCGAGACCTACATCGAGCCTCTCGAGGGAAACCCGACGGAGAACCTCCACCGGGATCTTTCTCTACATATGCACAACAGCTATGTAGAGAACAGCAACGGGGTTGACCAGCTGGCCACCCTTTTTCAGATCGCCAGCAGTCTGCTGACCCTGGAGGTCATCCTGTGGATGATCGCTATTGGCATCACGTTCTAGATTTTCTCCATGACCCAGCGAACTGATCAAGCCTCCCGACCTCAGCCTGAACGCCCGAGTCCGATGATGAGAGAGCCTGGGCTCACTCTCAAGCGGGCCATTGAAGTTCTCACGCCCCGCTGGGCGCGACGCTCTTCACGTCGCGGCACTGCAAGCAGGCCCTAGGCCTCAGCGGCGAATTGGGGCGGGGCGTCACCCGGCAAGAAGACGCCCCACCCCGTCGCCTCTTCAGACGGCTGCAGGTACTCCTGCGTCGCCGCCGTCGGGGGAGCCGGGGGGAGTCGAGGCCCCCTGGCTTGACGGAGACGAACCGTTGAAGCTTTTGGCCTGGATCGGGCGCAGGTAGGCGATCTGGCCCTCGCGCAGCTCGAGCCGCTGCAGTTCGGCGCGGGTCAGCTGCGCCCAGACCTCGGTCCCGTCGGAGAGCACGAGCTCGACCCGGACCTCGAAGCCGAGGGTGACGATCCGCTGCACCAGGCCCTCCTGGGTGCGCTCGTCGGCGTCGAGGACGATCTCCATGTCGTGCGGGCGGACGAAGTCGTCGCCGAGCCGGTTGACCTCGCCGACGAAGCTCATCACGAACTCGTTGGCGGGGTGCTCGTAGAGCTCGTCGGCGCTGCCGGTCTGCTCGACCCGCCCTTCGTTCATCACCACCAGCTGGTCGGCGACGTCCATCGCCTCTTCCTGGTCGTGGGTGACGAAGATCGTCGTCACGTGCATCTCGTCGTGGAGGTGCCGCAGCCAGGTCCGCAGGTCTTTGCGCACCTTGGCGTCGAGCGCCCCGAAGGGCTCGTCGAGCAGCAGCACCTGCGGCTCGACCGCGAGCGCCCGCGCCAGCGCCATCCGCTGCCGCTGCCCGCCCGAGAGCTGGGAGGGGAAGCGGCCGGCGAGGCCGTCGAGCTGGACCAGCTGCAGCAGCTCGTGGACCCGCTTCGAGGTCTCCGGCTTCTTCCACTTGCGGATCTTCAGCCCGAAGGCGACCTTGTCGTAGACGGTCATGTGCTTGAAGGCGGCGTAGTGCTGGAAGACGAAACCGACGCCGCGCCTCTGCGGCGGCTTGCTGGTCGCGTCCTCGCCGTTGATCGTCACCTCGCCGGCGTCGAGCTCCTCGAGCCCGGCGATCGCCCGCAGCAGGGTCGACTTGCCCGAGCCACTAGGCCCGAGCAGGGCGGTCAGGGACCCATCGGGGACATCGATCGATACGTCGTCGAGCGCCTGAAAGTCACCGAAGCGCTTGTTTGCTCCCTCGACTGAGATTCCCATCAGGCGTCCTCCTTTCGTTTGAGCAGGTTCATTGCGAACAAGGTGATCAGCGCCAAGAGCGCCAGCACCAGGGAGGCGCCGTAGGCGCCGGGTGGGTTGAAGTTCTCGTACTGCTTGGCGACGAAGAGCGGCAGGGTCTGGGTCTCGCCGCTGATCGAGCCGGAGACGATCGTCACCGCGCCGAACTCGCCGAGCACCCGCGCCGTCGTCAGCACGACCCCGTAGGCGACGCCCCAGCGGATCGACGGCAGGGTGACTTTCCAGAAGGTCTGCCAGCCGTTGGCGCCGAGGGTCGAGGCCGCCTGCTCCTGATCGGTACCGATCTCCTGCAGCACCGGCACCGTCTCGCGGACCACGAACGGGAGCGAGACGAAGATGCTGGCAAGCACCATCCCCGGCACCGCGAAGAGGATCTTCAGCCCTTCTTCGCTGATGAAGGCGAACCAGCCGCCGGTTCCGTAGAGCAGGAACAGCGAGAGGCCGATGACCACCGGCGAGACCGCGAACGGGAGGTTGATCACCGCGTCGATCACCGGGTTCAGCTTCGACTTGTGGCGGACCAGCAGCAGCGCGCAGCCGATCCCGAAGACCGTGTTCAGCGGCACCGCGATCGCGACCATGATCAGGCTCAGCTTCAGCGCGTGCAGGCCGTCGGGCGAGGTGATCGCGTCGAGCGGCGGGCCGACCCCTTCTTCGAAGGTCTTGTAGAAGATCATCACCAGCGGGATCAGCAGCAGCAGCGTCAGGTAGCCGAGCCCGAGGAACCGCAGGCCCCAGCGACTGGCGGGATTGGCGCTCATCAGAACGGACCTCCGCCGCCGACGTCCTTGGCAATGGTCGGGATGAACTCGCTCGAGCTGCGGTCGTGGCGGACCGCCCAGCGCTGGATCAGCGAGACGCAGCCGAGCAATAGCAGCGAGGCGACGAGCAGGACCATCGAGACGGCCGAGGCCCCGGCCAGGTTGTTCGACTCGACCTGGTTGCGGATGAAGACCGAGGTGACGGTCGTGTCGGGGAGCCCGCCGGCGAAGAGGAGGACCGAGCCGAACTCGCCGAGCGCGCGGGCGAAGGCAAGCGCAATACCGGCGCCGAGGCCGGGGAGGAGGTTGGGGAAGATGATGCGGCGGAAGATCGTGAAGTTGCTGGCGCCTAGGGAGGCCGCCGCGGCCTCCATCTCGCGGTCCATCTCCAGCAGCAGCGGCTGCACGGCGCGGACGACGAAGGGCAAGGTGACGAACATCAGCGCCACGACCACGGCGGCCCGGGTCGAGGCGAGGTGGATCCCGATCGGGCTGTCGTTGCCGTAGAGGGTCAGCAGGACGAGGCTGGCGACGATCGTCGGCAGCGCGAACGGCAGGTCGATCACCGCGTTGATCAGGCTCATGCCGGGGAACTCGTCGCGGACCAGCAGCCAGGCGAGGATCGTGCCGAAGATGCCGTTGAGGACGACGACGATCAGCGAGCAGACGACGGTCAGCTCGAGCGACTTGACGGCCAGCGGTGAGGTCACCTGTTCCCAGAAGAAGCCGAGGCCCTGGGAGAAGGCTTCGCTGGCGACCGCGGCCAGCGGCAGCAGCACGATGATGCTCAGGTAGAGCACCACCGTGCCGCCACCGACGCCGGTGCCGATCCCGGGCAGGCGCAGGCCTGCCCGGGAAGCGGTCGGAGCGGGGAGGTTTGCCGGGTGCGCCTCCATCAGCCGCTCGTCGAGACTCCGAGTTCCTTCTCGATTTCGGCGACCGAGCCGCTTTCGTCGTCGAAGAACTCATCGTTGACTTTGCCCCAGCCGCCGAACTTGGCGATCTCGAACAGCTGATCCGGGGTCGGGAACTGCTTCGGGTCGACCAGCTTCGGGTTGACCGGGCGATAGCCGTTTTCAGCCCACAGTTCCTGGCCTTCGTCGGACCAGAGCCAGTTGAGGAAAGCTTCCGCGGCCGGCTCCGGCGCGTCTTTGGTCACCGCGATCGGGGTTTCGATCTGCAGCGTCGCGGGCGGGATCACGTATTCGACGTCTTCGCCTTCTTTTTCGGCCTTGATCGCTTCGTTCTCGTAGGTGAGGAGAACGTCGCCCTGGCCCTGCGCGAAGGCGGAGAAGGCGTCGCGGCCGCTGCCCGGCTGGGCGACGGTCTTTTCCAGCACGGTCTTGACATCAGCCAGGGCCTCGTCTGGCGAGGCGCCTTCTTCCAGCGCCGCCCCGTAGATGGCCATGATGTTCCAGCGGGCCGAGCCGGAGCTGAACGGGTTCGGGGTGACGACTTCGACGTCCTTGTTCTCGATGTCCTTGAAGGACTTGATCCCGAGCGGGTTGCCCTTTTCGACCAGGATCACGACCACCGAGTCGGTCGCGATGCCGTGGAACTTGTTGTCTTCCCAGTTTTTGGCGACGATTTCGCCTTCTTCGACGAGGCGTTCCATGTCGCCG
>JBQCHW010000193.1:0-4534 GCA_051954315.1 Solirubrobacterales bacterium | reverse complement strand
CGCGGAGCATGATGTCGTCGGCCTGCTCGCGGGCCTCCGCGAGCCGGGCCCGGTACTCCTCGAGCAGCTCGTCGGACTCCTTGCGCTGGCGTTCAGCTGCCTCGATCGACTCCGCGATCGTCTTGGCCCGCTTGTCCAGCGCCTCCTGGATTTTCGGAAACGCGAGCTTGCTCAGCACCCACATCGTGAACAGGAAGAGGACCAGCGTCCAGATCATCAGGCCGAGGCCCGGGCTGACCAGGAAGCTGCCGCCGCTTTCCTCGCCGCCGCTCTCGGCGGCGAACGGGAGCACCGCTCCTATGTAGCCGAGAAGCTCCATTCGCGGCCTACGAGAGGAAGAAGGCGATGAGGCCGAAGATGAAGGTGTAGAAGGCGACCGCCTCGGTCAGCGCGAAGCCGAGCCAGCGAATGGCCTGGAGCTCGTCTTTCATCTCCGGCTGCCGGGCCACCGACTCGATCTCCTTACCGAAGATGAAGCCCACGCCGATACCGGCGCCGATCGAACCGAGACCCGCACCGACGCCGAGGGCGATCGCTTTGCCGGCGCCTTTGACACCTTCGTCGGTGACTTCAGCAAGCGGCAGGGCAGTGAGATCCATCGAGATTGACTCCTTTTCTAGTGAGTGGCGGAGGTCGCTCCGCCGATGTAAATAGCGCTAAGCGTCGAGAAGATGAATGCCTGCAGGGTGGCCACAAGCCCGACCTCGAAGATGAAGAAGGCGAAGGCGAGCGGGAAGGTGAGCGCCCCGAGGGCCGCGATCCCCAGCAGCACCGCCAAGCCGCCGCCCATGAAGAGCAGCAGCAGGTGGCCGGCGAGGATGTTGGCGAAAAGACGAACGGAGAGGGAGATCAGCCGCACGAAGTGCGAGATCACCTCGATGATGAAGATCGCGCCCTTGCCGACCGGGCTCATCTCCTCCAGGCCCGGGGGCAGCCAGCTCTTGAAGTAAGGGACGAAGCCCTTGGCCCGGATCCCCTCGACGTGGTAGCTGAGCCAGACGACCAGGGTGAGGACGAGGGGGATGGCGATGTTGGCGGTGGCGGTGTAGATCGCGAAGGAGGGGATTTCGAGGCCGAAGAGGCTGAAGTGGTGCTCGGTGTTGGTCGGCAGCGGCAGGAAGCCGAGCATGTTCGAGAACCAGATCCAGAAGAAGAGGGCGCCGATGAAGGGGAACCATTTGCGGGCCAGCTCGCCGTGCAGGCTGCCGCCGGTGATCGTGTTTTTGGTCAGGTCGTAGGCGACCTCGACCGCGGCCTGGACCCGGTTCGGTTTCTGCTGCATCCGCCGGGCGATCCAGACCATCGTCCCGATCGTCGCCAGGCTGGCGAGGACCAGGTAGAGAACCGCCTTGTTGATGCTGAGGTCGATCCCGGCGAGGTGGATCGAGACCCACGGTTCGAGTTTGAACTCGTTCTGCGGCTTGAACTCTTCGTTCTTGCCGGCGTTGCCGAAGATCAGCAGCAGCAGGATCGCGACCGCGAAGTAGATGCCAAGCCCGATTAGGACCTTGGCTTTGGTGCTCATGCCGTCGCGCTGGGGGGCGCCGCCCGGCGCCGTCACGGTGGCCGACTCCATGGCTACGCGGCCCCCTGGCCTTCAGGCTGCTCGAGCAGGTGCGAGATGCCCTGCGCGGCGAAGGAGATCGTGAACAGGCCCGCCAGCAGCACCGCCGCGGCCAGCCCCGACTCCCGTTCGGCCAGCCCGACCAGCAGCACCGCGGTGGCCATCAGCCAGACGCGGCCGAGGGTGGTGCCGGCGACGATCCCCATCGCCTTCTGGCGGTTGCCGGCGGCGAGGTGTTCGCGCATGCGGCGGTTGGCCAGCGTCTGCAGGCCCCGCTGCGCCAGCCAGGCGGCGGCAGCGACGGCGTACCCGAGCAGGGGGAACCCGCCGAGCAGGAAGATTGCGAGCGCGGCAGCGAGCGCGATGAGGTCGACGTACTTGGGAGGAGACATAGATAAGAACCGCAGCTACTGCAAGAAAACGCCCAGCTCGGGGCAGAGCGGGCGTACAGCGACTATATAGAAACGACCCCCGGAATGGCTTTAGGAAGCCACTTCGTGAGGGTTGCCACTACCCGCGGTCGATCGCCTGGAATTCTCCCGTTTCGGGATCGACGGCTGGGAAAGAGCCGGTCTCGAGCTCTTGCTCGACCGCCGTGTTGACCTCCTTCAGCTCGGGCTCGGGGGCGCCGGCCTGGCGGCGCAGGGTGACGAGCTGGCGGAAGCGGGTCTGGCGCAGCTTGAGGATCTCCAGGACCTCGACCAGGTAGATCGATGCGGCGAGGGCGAGAAGGCCGAAGACGGCGATCACCGCGGTCCAGAAGGCGTCGAAGTGGCCGTGGTTGTCGCTGTAGGGGACGAACCGGAGGGCCAGCGCCAGGGCGGCCATCACCGCGGTCCAGCCGTAGAGGTAGAGCAGGGTGCGGCGCTGGGAGAAGCCGATGTCGGCCATTCGGTGATGGAAGTGCCAGCGGTCGGCTTTGTAGACCGGGCGGCGGTATTTGAGCCGTTTGGCGACGACGAAGCCGGTGTCGAGGATCGGCACCGCGAGGATGATCAGGGGAATGAAGAGGGCGATCACCGCGTTCGTCTTCAGCGCTCCCTGGACGGCGACAACCCCGAGCAGATAGCCGAGCAGGTTGGAGCCGGTGTCGCCCATGAAGGTGCTGGCCGGGGGGAAGCCCCAGCGGAGGAAGCCGAGGGCGGCGCCGGCGACCAGGGCGGCGAGGACGCCGGCGGCGGTGCGGTCGAGCGAGAGGGCGATCGTCGCCAGGGTGATCCCGGAGATCACGGCGACGCCGGCGGCGAGCCCGTCGACGCCGTCGATCAGGTTGATCACGTTGATCATCGCGACGATCCCGAGCACGGTGGCGACGTCGCCGAGATGGACGACGCCGCCGCCGGGCAGGGTGAGGAGGTCGACGGTCCCCGGGGTGAGACGGCCGAAGAAGGGGACGGTGAAGCTGTCGACGGTGACGCCGACCGAGACCGGGATCACCACCGCGACCGTCTGCCCCAGCAGCTTCACCGCCGGGTTGAGGTCGAAGACGTCGTCGAGCACGCCGACCCAGGCGATCGCCGCCGCGCCGATCAGGATCGAGTGGCTTTCGGTGTCGGCGGGGAGCCAGATCAGGCCGGCGACGAGGACGCCGCCGAGGATGCCAAGACCGCCGAGCTTCGGCGTCGGCACCGTGTGGAGCTTGCGCTCGCTCGGGTAGTCGATCGCCCCCACCCGCAGCGCCAGCCGCTTGGTCAGTGGCACCAGCAGCAGCGCCAGGACGCCGGCGACGAGGAAGGCGAGCCCTGCGTCGGTATTAGTTGGCATAGCGGTCGAACCAGAGGGTAAGCGCCATCAGACCCCAGATCTGCCGGCTCAGGTCCTCCTGGCCGGCGCAGTGGCGGTCGAGGAGCGGGGTCACCGTGGCGGGGTCGAGCAGCCCCTGACGGGCGACCGCGCTCGGCGCCAGCACCTCGCGGGCGAACGGCTCCAGCGGACCGCGCAGCCAGGCGGCGATCGGGATCGAGAAGCCCTGCTTGCGCCCGTGGACGATCTCCTTCGGCAGCAGCGGCGCCAGCGCCTGGCGCAGCAGCCGCTTCTTGGCGAAGCCGCGGACTTTGAGGTGGGTCGGCAGCGAGAAGGCGAACTCGGCGACCCGCGGGTCGAGGAAGGGGACGCGCAGCTCCAGCGAGTGAGCCATGCTGAGGCGGTCGGTCTTGACCAGCAGGTCGTCGACCATGTAGATGCCGAGGTCGAGGTCCTGCATCCGCGCCAGCGGCTCGGCGCCGCCGGTTTCCGCGTAGCGCTCGCGGTAGAGGTCGAGCGGGTCCCAGGCGGAGGCGCCGGGGCCGGCGAGATCGGCCCGCGCCTGCGCGGAGAAGATCTCCTTCCATCCGTGATGGCGCTCCAGCGGCGGCAGGGCGGCGGCGCGGGCGAAGCGCTTGGCTTTGTAGTCGAAGCCGACCCGGTCGGCGCGGCTCGGCAGCGCCTCGGCCAGCGGCCGCGCGAGGGCGGCGAGGCGGCCGACCCGGCGGGCGAGGAGGTCGGCGACGTAGGTGTAGTAGCCGCCGAAGAGCTCGTCGCCGCCCTCGCCGGAGAGGGCGACCTTGACCTCGCCCACCGCCAGCTCGGATACGAGGTAGGTCGGCAGCGCCGAGGAGTCGCCGAACGGCTCGTCGAAGGCCTCGACCAGCTTCGGCAAGAGCTCGACCGCGTTCGGCCGCAGGACCAGCTCGTGGTGGTCGGTGCCGTAACGCCCGGCGACCAGCCGCGCCCGCGAGAGCTCGTCGAAGCCGGCCTCCTCGAAGCCGATCGAGAAGGTCTTGAGGGGTTCTGCGACGTGCCGCGAGGCGAGCGCCGCGAGGCCGCCGGAGTCGACCCCTCCGGAGAGGAGGACGCCGACCGGCACATCGGCGACGAGGTGAGCGCGGACGCTGTCGTCGAGCACCTCGCGCAGCTTGGCGGCGAGCTCGGCGGCCGAGCCGCGGCGGACCTCATCCCCCGGCACCGGCCCGGGCCGGGCGTAACGGCGCA
>JBQCHW010000192.1:0-5804 GCA_051954315.1 Solirubrobacterales bacterium | reverse complement strand
CTCGACATCACCGACGCAGACCACGTGCGCCGCGTGATCGCGGCCGCTGAGCCGCGCGCGGTGGTCAACTGCGCGGCATGGACCGACGTCGACGGCGCCGAGACCGCCGAGGCCGTCGCGACCGCCGTCAACGGCGCCGGCGCCGGGAACGTCGCGCGCGCGGCGGTCGAGACCGGCGCCCGGCTCGTCCACGTCTCGACCGACTACGTCTTCGACGGCGCCAAGGGCGAGCCGTGGGTCGAGTCCGATCCGGTGGCACCGATCGGCGCGTACGGGCGCTCGAAGCTGGCGGGGGAGGAAGCGGTGGCCGAGGCGGGCGGCGAGTACGCGATCGTCCGCACCGCGTGGCTGTTCGGCGCGGGCGGCCGCAACTTCGTCGACACGATGCTGCGCCTGGCCGAGCGCCAGAACGAGGTCACGGTGGTCCGCGACCAGGTCGGCTCGCCGACCTACACCTGGCACCTCGCCTACGGCATCGTCCGCCTGATCGAGGGGATCGAGTACGGCATCCACCACATGGCGGCGGCGGGCCAGTGCTCCTGGTACGAGTTCGCCCGCGAAATCTTCGAGCAGGCCGAGGTCGAGTGCAAAGTGCTCTCGATCACCAGTGAGGAATTCGGCGCCGCCGCGGCGCGCCCGGCCTTCTCGGCGCTGGTCTCCCAGCGCGAGCACGCAATCCGACTTCCCAGCTGGCGGGACGGGCTTGCCGGCTATCTCGCCCAACGACAAGCGGAGGCAAGCGAATGAGACTCCTGGTCACCGGAGCGGCAGGCTTCATCGGCTCCACCTATGTGCGACTCGTCAACGAGGAGCACGAAGTCGTCGTCCTCGACAAGCTGACCTACGCCGGGCGGCGCGAGAACCTGCCCGAGGGGACGAAGCTGATCGAGGGGGCGATCGAGGACCCGCACGTGGTCCGCGAAGCGATGGAGGGCGTCGACGCGGTCGTCAACTTCGCCGCCGAGAGTCACGTCGACCGCTCGATCGACGACCAGGAAGCGTTCGCCCGCACCCACGTCGTCGGCACCGGGACGCTGCTCGACGCGGTCCGCGAACTGGGTATCGAGCGCTACGTCCAGGTCTCGACCGACGAGGTATACGGCTCGATCGACTCGGGCTCCTTCACCGAGACCTCGCCGCTCGACCCCTCCTCGCCCTACTCGGCGACGAAGGCGGCCGGCGACCTGCTCGTCTCCGCCCACTTCCACACCTACGGCATCGACGCCTCGATCGTCCGCGGCTCCAACAACTACGGCCCGCGTCAGTACCCGGAGAAGCTGATCCCGCTGATCGTGCTGAACGCGATCCACGGGGACACGCTGCCGGTCTACGGCGACGGCAAGCAGGTCCGCAACTGGCTCTTCGTCGAGGACTTCTGCCGCGGCATCCACACGGTGCTGGCGAAAGGCAAGGCCGGCGAGGCCTACAACGTCGGCGGCCCGGACGAGTGCGAGAACATCGAGGTCGTCAAGCGGGTGATCGAGCTGGTCGGCGCCGACGAGTCGCTGATCGAGTACGTCAGCGACCGCCCCGGCCACGACCGTCGCTACTCGCTCTCCTCGGAGAAGCTGAAGAGCGAGCTCGGCTGGGGGGCCGAAGTCCACTTCGCCGAGGGCCTCGAGCGGACCGTCGACTGGTACCGCGAGAACGAGGATTGGTGGGGCCCGATCCGCTCCGGCGAGTACCGCGAGTACTACGAACGTCACTACGGGAAGGCGCTCGGCTAGTGGCCGAGCGGCTGGAGACGAAGCTCGACGGGGTGGTCCTAATCGAGCCGGTGGTGCACGGCGACGAGCGCGGCTTCATGCTCGAGTCGTTCAGCCGCGACGCCTGGCGCGAGCTCGGGGTGGACGTCGACTTCGTCCAGCACAACCACTCCCGCTCCTCGAAGGGGACGCTGCGCGGGATCCACTTCCAGACCGAGCCCGGCCAGGCGAAGCTCGTCCGCTGTCCCCGCGGCGAGATCCTCGACGTCGCCGTCGACCTCCGCCGCGGCTCGCCCACCTACGGCCAGTGGGAGGCCCACGTCCTCGACGATGTCTCCCACCGCCAGCTCTTCGTCCCGGTCGGCTTCGGCCACGGCTTCGCCGTCCTCTCCGACGTAGCCGACGTCGCCTACCAGGTCTCCAGCTACTACGACCCCGCCACCGAGGCCGGCATCGCCTGGGACGACCCCGACGTCGCCGTCGACTGGCGGGTCGCAGACCCCCTCCTCAGCGAGCGCGACAAAAACGCCCCAAAGCTCGCCGAGATCGCCGACGAGCTGCCGTTCTAGGGCCGGGCGCGGCCGCCGGTCAGGGAGACGAAGGCTCGCCAGGCCGGCTTCGGGTGGAACTTGGTGCCTTCGCGGAAGAGGCCGACGGAGTCGCAGAAGGTGCAGGATTCCTTCAGGTCTTTCCAGGAGAACCAGTAGACCTGCTTGAGGTCGAGGCGGTTGCGGTTTTCCAGTAGGTAGCCGTAGGCCGCTTTCAGCTGCTTGACCTGGCCGCGGATGCCCTGCTCGAAGGCGACCTGCTGGAAGTTGTTCTGCGATCCCCAGCCGATCTCGGTGATGTACATCGGCACCCGGTCGTGGTTTTCGACGGTGACGTCGTGCAGGCCCTCGACCAGTTCTTCGAGGTCTTCGGGGAAGGCCGCATAGGGGTGCAGGGCGATGCCGTCGAAGAAGCTCTTGATCCCCGGCGTGCGGTAGACCGCGGCGAGGAATTTCGCCGCCGGCATCCCTTTCTTGCCGGTCGCGGTCGGTTCGCCGAAAAGGCCGGAGAGGATGACTTTTGCGCTCGGGTCGATCCGTTTGATCGCCGGGCTGGTGATCTTCAGCAGCCGGGTGAACCGGCCCGGCGAGACCGGGTAGGCGAAGTAGAAGAAGTTGGCCTCGTTCCAGACCTGCCACTGGCGGATCGGCACCGGCCGGCGCAGCACGGTTTCGTACTGGACCCCGGGCGCGTGCTGGGACCAGAATTCGCCCCCCGGCCCGTAGCGTTTGACCGCCGCTTCGACGAACCCGATCCAGGCCTTGCGGGCGGCGCCGCTGTCGATCGGCATCGTCGTGTACTTGCGGGAGACCCAGGGCGGGACGCCGTAGAGGATCGGCAGCACCGACATCCCGTGCCGGGCGGCGACTTCGACCACTTCGTCGAAGCCTTCCCAGTGGTAGCCGCCCTTGCGGGTCGGCTGGACGCCGCCCCAGGCGAGCGGCCAGCGGATCGTTTCGATCCCGCCCGCCTTCATGTAGGCGGCGTCGGCGTCGGTCGGGGTCGACTGCGGGTCGATTCCGAAGAAGCCCCGCGGCGCCGGCACCCGAGGCTTGGCGACCGCACCGGGCCCTGCCTCGACGAGGAGGGCGGCGATCAGGAAGCTGCAGAGGAGGACGGCGGCGAAGAGACGTTTCATTCGAGTGCAGGAGGGTAGCGGGCCGGGTCGCCGGGAATGTGAAGATAGGCTGCGCCGCCGTGCTTCCTGCAGGCGCAAAGGCCAGAGCGCAGCTGATCTACCTGCTGAAGGCAGCCGCCCGCTACCTGCGCTGGCTGCCCAGCGACTTCCGCCAGCGGAGCGACAGAGACCTGAATGCCGGCTTGATGCCACCGCGGCGGCTCTCCTTCGTCGGCCGCGGCGACTTCGAGCGCACCGGCAACGAGTACCTCGGCCACTTCCAGACGCTCGGCGGCCTGCAGCCGGGGGACCGCGTGCTCGACATGGGCTGCGGGATCGGGCGGATGGCGATCCCCCTGATGGGCTATCTCGACGATTCCGGCTCCTACGCCGGCTTCGACGTCGGCCGGGCGATGATCCGCTGGTGCCGGCGCGAGATCACCGCGCAGCGGCCCGACTTCCAGTTCACCTGGGCGCCCGTCTACAACCAGAAGTACAACCCCTTTGGCTCGATCGCCGGCGCCGAATTCCGCTTCCCCTACGAGGACGGCAGCTTCGACTTCGTCTTTGCCACCTCGCTCTTCACCCACCTGGTGAGGGCGGAGACCGAGCACTACCTGCGGGAAACGGCGCGGGTTCTGCGCCCGGGCGGCACCTGCCTGCTCACCTTCTTCGTCCTCGACGAGCACGCCGAAGCCGAGATGGCGGCGGGCCGGGCCTCCTTCGACTTCCGCCACCCGATCGAGGGCGGCTTCACCACCGACCCGAGCCAGCCCGAGGAAGCGATCGCCTTCCGCGCCGCCGACCTGCGCGAGATGGCGGCGGCCGCCGGCCTGCAGATCGAAGAGCCGATCAGGTTCGGCCTCTGGTCGAACCATCCCGACGGGCCGGCGGGGCAGGACATCCTCCTCGCCCGTCGCGCCGCCTGAGCCTCAGCCGCGCCCGCGCAGGCCGGTGATCGCCAGGCTGACGCCGAGCTTGGCGGCGACCCCGGCATAGACGGCTGCGTTAAGCAGGTGGTTGTGCTCCGGGGCGTCGAACCGGCGGTAGAAGCGGCCCATGCCGCGGTGGAAGGCGATCTCCTGCCGCGGCGCCCGCCGCCGGGCGCTCGAGCCGCCCTTGACGTGCAGCGCCACCCCCGCCGGCTCGTAGAAGACCTTCCAGCCCGCGTCCCAGAAGCGGTGGCACCAGTCGAGGTCCTCCATGTAGAGCCAGTAGCCCTCGTCGAGCAGGCCGACCTCGTGGATCGCCTCGGCCCGGCAGAGCATGAAGGCGCCGTTGACCGCGTCGACCTCGCCCGGCTCGTCGTCGCCGAGGTGGGCGGCCCGGTACTGATCGCCGCCGACGCCGGTGAAGTGCCCGAGTGCGGAGAGCGGGGTGGGGAAGGAGCGCTTGCAGGCGTGGTCGAGCTCGCCGCTCTCGGTCACCAGCTTCACGCCGACCATCCCGATCCGCTCGTCGGCGCGCAGTCGCGCCAGCGCCGCGTCGAGCGTCCCCGCGTAGACCTCCGTGTCGGGGTTCAGCAGCAGCACCGCGGCGGCGTGACTCTGGCGCAGGACGAGGTTGTTGGCGGCCGAGAAGCCGATGTTGCCGCGGCGCAGCAGCCTTACCTCCGGGAACTCGACCTCGACCATGTCCGGCGTCCCGTCGGGGCTGCCGCTGTCGACGACCGTGACCCGCATCTCGCCGTCGGCGATCGAGTGCTCGGCGAGCGAGCGCAGGCAGCGCCGCAGCAGCGCTTCGGCGCCGTGGCTGACGATGACGATCTCGAGGGTCAATCGATTGTTCCTTTCGGTCGTCATGCAGCCATAAGGAACAGCGAAGCGATCAGTAGGCGCCTTCGCCGCGGACCAGGGCCCGCGGGGTCCGCAGCAGGATCGCCAGGTCGGTCAGCAGCGAGAGGTTGTCGAGGTAGTCGCGCTCCATCGCCAGCCGCTCCTCGAAGGTGAGGTCGCTGCGGCCATAGACCTGCATCGGCCCCGTCACCCCCGGCTTCACCGCGAGGCGGCTGCGCTGGCGCTCGTCGTAGAGGGCGACGACGCTCTCCTCCTCCGGCCGCGGCCCGACCAGCGACATCTGTCCCCGCAGCACGTTCCAGAGCTGCGGCAGCTCGTCGATGCTGGTCCGCCGCAGCCAGCGGCCGCTGCGGGTCACGCGCGGGTCGTCGGGGATCTTGAAGGCCGGCTGCTCGAGGCTGGCGATGTCGACCAGCTCCGGCAGCCGCTGCTCGGCGTCCTTGACCATCGTCCGGAACTTGACCATCGTGAACGGCGCCCCCTCCTTGCCGGCGCGGCGCTGGCGGAAGAAGACCGGCCGGCCGTCGTCGAGCAGGATCCACAGCGCCACCCCCGCCAGCAGCGGCGAGAGCACCAGCAGCATCAGGCTGGAGACGGCCACGTCCATCACCCGCTTCATCGCCACCGTCGAGCGCG
>JBQCHW010000191.1:0-3775 GCA_051954315.1 Solirubrobacterales bacterium | reverse complement strand
CATCGGCGTCCGCACCAGCGGCATGTGGACGGTAGTGATGTGGACGTTGTCGTCGATCACCTCGGAGGCGATCACCCGGCCGAAGGCGTCCAGCGCCGCCTTCGAAGCGACGTAGGCAGAGAAGCGCGGCGGGTTGGTCTGGGTCCCGATCGAGCTGATGTTGATGATGTGGCCGCCCTTGCGCGCCCGCATCGCCGGCAGCAGGGCGAGGATCAGCCGCACCGAGCCGAGGTAGTTGAGCTGGATCGTCCGCTCGAAGTCGTGGAAGCGGTCGTAGGAGAGGGCGATCGAGCGGCGGATCGAGCGGCCGGCGTTGTTGACGAGGATGTCGACGTGGCCGTGGTAGGTCAGCACCTCCTCGGCCATCCGCTCGATGTCGTCCATGTCGGCGAGGTCACACTGATGGATGTGGGCGGTCCCTCCCGCGGCGACGATCTCCTCTTTGGTCTCCTCGAGCTTGTCGAGCGAGCGGGCGACCAGCAGCACCGTCGCGCCCGCGTCGGCGACCTTGAGCGCGGTCGATTTGCCGATCCCCGAGGAGGCGCCGGTGATGAGGACGATCTTGCCCCGCACCGCCGCTGAGAGCGAGCGGTCCTTGAAGAGGTCGGGATCGAGGTTGCGCTCCCAGTAGTCCCAGACCCGGGTCGCGTAAGTCTCCAGCGGCGGCACCTCGATGCCGGAGCCTTTGAGCGCTTTCCGCGTTTTGGTCGAGTCGAAGGTGGTCGGGTAGTCGACGTAGCCGATGACCTCGGAGGGAAGCCCGAGCTGGTCGAGCGCAAGCTTCGCGACCCGCCTTGCCGGCGGCAGCAGCTTCAGCGCCGTCCGCACCGCCTCCGTCGCCGGTTCGGTGACGTCGGTGCCCACCCTGACCGCCATCTGCGGCGCGTCGGCGGCGCGGGCGAAGATGTTCATCACCTCGCCCGCGGTGTGCGGGTTCGGATCGGTGAGGTGGAAGGCGCGCCCGTTCAGCCGCGGTTTGTGCGCCAGGTAATCGATCGCCGCGGCGACGTAGTCGACCGGGACGATGTTGATCTCGCCGCCCTCGAACCCGACGAACGGCATCCAGGCGGGCGTCACCCGGCGCAGCCGCTGCAGGCTCTTGAACATGAAGTAGGGCCCGTCGATCTTGTCGATCTCCCCCGTCCGCGAGTCGCCGACCACGATCCCCGGCCGGTAGACCCGCCAGGGGCGCTGGCACTCATCGCGGACCAGCCGCTCGGACTCGTGCTTGGTCCGGAAGTAGGGGTTGTTGTCGAGCTTTTCCGCCTCGTCGAACATGTCCTCGGTCCAGACCCCGTGGTAGAGCCCGGCGGCGGCGATCGAGCTGACTTGGTGGAAGCAGCCGGCCTCGAGCGCGTGCCCGAGCTCGATCGCATGGCGCGTCCCCTCGACGTTGGCGATCTCCTGGGCTTCCGCATCGGCGGTCAGGTCGTAGATCGCGGCGAGGTGGAAGAAGTGGTCGATCTCCCCCCGCATCGTCAGCAGGTCCTCCTCGGAGACACCGAGTCCAGGCTGGGATAGATCGCCGGTGATCGGGACGATGCGGGCACCGTCGGCACCGAGGCTGGTCCGCAGCTCCTCCAGCCGGCCGCGGGATCCCGCCCGCACCAGGGCGTAGACGGTGCCCTCGCGCTGCAGCAATTTCTCGACCAGATTGCGGCCGATGAATCCCGTGGCGCCGGTGACGAAGTAGCTCATGGGGTACCAGGGTATCTCTATGCGGCTGCCGATAAACCTCTTTCCTTAGACTGCGAACAAGAGATGCCAGAGACGGCCACCGTGCAGATCCCAATGCCCGAGATGGGCGAGTCGGTGACCGAGGGCATCGTCCTCGAGTGGCACGTCGCTGAGGGCGACGCCGTCAAGGAGGGCGACACCATCGTCGAGGTGTCCACCGACAAGGTCGACGCCGAGGTGCCGGCGCCGATGGACGGGGTGATCACGAAGATCGTCGCTCAGGTCGACGACGAGGTTCCGGTTGGGGCTCCATTGGCTGAGATGGAAGCCGGCGCTGGAGATGTGCAGGCGGCTGAGTCGGAGCCAGCTGCCGAGGTCAAAGCGTCACCCGAACCGACTCCTGCCCCTTCTAACGGTGGCTCCAACGGGGGCGGCGATGTTCGGGCGACCCCTCTTGCTCGGAGAGTTGCCGATGCCAACGGCGTTGATCTTGCTTCGGTAGCTGGCTCGGGACCGAGCGCCAAGGTGACCAAAGACGATGTGTTGGCGGCGGACGGTGGCGGCAATGGCGCTGTTGCTCCCGCCCAAGGGGAGGCTAAGCAGCTGCGCGGGGCCGCGGCGATGCTCGCCAATGCGATGGATGAAAGTCGCGCGGTTCCGACTGCTACCTCGTTCCGGACGATTGCTGTCGACACGTTGGACGCGAAGCGCAAGGCGATCAACTCGGTGCTGAAAGATCGGGGGCTGAAGGTCTCCTTCACGCATCTGGTCGCCTGGGCGATCGTCGAGGCGGCCAAAGACTTCCCGGTGATGACGCGGGTTTTTGCCGAAGAAGGCGGTAAGCCGTTTGCGATCGAGGGGAGCCCGGTCAACCTTGGGATCGCCGTCGACGTGGAGAAAAAAGACGGCTCCCACTCGCTGATGGTCCCGGCGATCAAGGGCGCCGACGGGCTCGACTTCACCGGCTTCCACGGCCGCTACGAAGAGCTGATCGCGAAGACGCGGGAAAACAAGCTCTCCGCCGACGACTTCCAGGGGACCAACATCAGCCTCACCAACCCCGGCGGGATCGGGACGATGGCCTCGGTGCCGCGCCTGCTCAGCGGCCAGAGCGCGATCATCGCCACCGGCTCGATCGCCTACCCGCCGGAGTGGCTCCACGCCTCCCCCGAACGGCTGAAGCAGCTCGGCGTTAGCAAAGTGATGACGCTGACCTCGACCTACGACCACCGGGTCATCCAGGGCGCCGAGTCGGGCGCCTTCCTGCGCCGGATCGAGCAGCTGCTCCAAGGCGAGGACGAGTTCTACGAGTCGGTCGCCGAGAACCTCGGCTTCGAGTCCCCCGCCGTCGTCACCAACGCCCACCCGGCCAGCGCCTCCGCCCCGCCGCTCTCCGCCGCCGCGCCGAGCGCCGAACCGACGACCGCCCCCGGCCAGATCGACGAAGAGCTGCTGCAGGCGGTGCAGGCGGCAACCTCGCTGCTGAAGGCCTACCGCACCCATGGCCACCTCGCCGCGCACCTGGACCCGCTCGGCTCCGAGCCGAAAGGCGACCCCGCCCTGCAGCCGGAGAACGTCAACCTCACCCCCGAGCTGATGGCGAAGATCCCGGCCTCGATCCTGCGGATCGGGGTCCCCGGCGAGAGCCTGCTGGAGGCGCTGCCGCGGATGCGCGACGCCTACTGCGGCACGATCGGCTACCAGTTCGAGCACCTCTCCTCCCACCAGCAGCGGCTCTGGCTGCGGGAGATGATCGAGACGGGGGCTCACCGCCAGCCGCTCTCCGACGAGGAGAAAAAACGCCTGCTCGACCGGCTGATCGACGTCTTCCAGTTCGAGCGCTTCCTCGAGAAAGCGTATTTGGGGCAGAAGATGTTCTCGATCGAGGGGCTCGACGTGGTCGTGCCGATGCTCGAAGAAGCGGTCACCCTGGCCCAGCGGGCCGGCGCCGACGAGGTCGTCTTCGGGATGGCCCACCGCGGCCGCCTCAGCGTCCTCGCCCACAACGTCGGCCGCCCGGTCGAATCGATCCTCGCCGAGTTCGAGGGCTCCAAGCAACTGGGCGCGGTCAAGGCCGTCGCCGCGATCCCGCACGGCG
>JBQCHW010000190.1:0-3152 GCA_051954315.1 Solirubrobacterales bacterium | reverse complement strand
CTGGCTCGTGCGTGGACGGCGTTTGCCGCAGTCGCCGTCGCGGTCGCAGTCGCGGCCGGCGTCTCGTATGCCGCCACGGGCGGGTTCACCGGACATGCGGCGTCTTCAAGCCGTCTGTATGCATGTGTCCTGGGCGGCGTTGAGCGCAACGAGCTCAGCCTCTCGTCGGCCGGCGCCAAGTGCCCGGACGGCGGGCAAAAAATCTCCTGGAGCATCAAGGGCGCGCGCGGGGCGCCTGGACCCCGCGGGCCGAAAGGTACGACCGGCAGCAGCGGACTCAAGGGCAACACCGGCGTCCCCGGACCGCAGGGGCCGAAGGGCGACGCCGGAGCTCCGGGGCCGAAGGGCGATGCCGGAGCGCAAGGGCCGAAGGGCGACACGGGAGCGCAGGGTCCGAAGGGAGACGCCGGCGTGCAGGGGCCACCAGGACCGTCGACAGAGCCGTCGATCTCCGAGCAACTATTCGACTCGGCGGGGACGTCTGCGTTCGTGGTCCCAAGTGGTGTCTCGCAGCTGAGCGCTTCGCTCTACGGCGCGGGCGGTGGCGGGGGGGCTGGCGCCACCCTCTCTCCGGCTGGTGGAGGCGGGGGTGGAGGCGGGGGTGGCTCGGGCGCATACGCCGACGGCCTGCTCTCGGTCTCTGCCGGCGACATCTGCGCTATCACTGTCGGAGCCGGCGGTTCGGGCGGCACCTCGAGTGCTGCCGCCACTGACGGTGGGAACACGACAATCACCTGCGGTGCGACAACATTCAACGCCGGGGGTGGCAGTGGCGGCGGAGTTGGGTCCAACGGGGGCCCAGGCGGTTTCGGCGGTGTCGCGAGCAGCATAGGTGGTGGGCCAGGGCTCGAGCGCGCCTCCGGACGAACGGGCCAGGTGGCTAATTTCGCTTGCTCCGGCGCAGCGGGAGGCCTTGGGTTCCTGTATGGCGAGGGAGGAGTCGGCGGACCGTGTTTCGCGCCGCTGAACGGCCGCAATGGCGCAGACGCAGCTCTGCGGCTCGAATGGCTAGCCCCATAGCGGCTCAAGCTGACGCCATGACGATCAGGCAGGAGTAGGGAGCCTAGAGCGGGTGCGGGAGGGGCGCCGGGATCACGATCGTCGAATCAGCTAACGACAAGAAGGCTCGACTTAGGGACCAGCCTTTAGGGGGCCGAGCGGCGGGACGAGCGCGGCGCGCTTCCCATCCTCTCGGCCCCCAGTTGAACGTATGCCCTGCGGCGGCTCGCGCTCACTCGCAACGCCTTGCCGGCGGCGCCGAGCGGGATCAGCGCCGGCCTCTGCCGCTTACCCCCGTCCTCGCCTCTCCGAAGGCTGTGTAGTCATCCTTCCTTGGGGCGCATGACATAACTGCGTCCGCCGAGTTCGAGCCGAGCCGGACCGTTCGCGCAAGCGGTTACGTACTGCTCAAGCGCATTCAGCAACGCCACGATCTCGTGGTCGCCCCATCCGTCCATGCCGAGGGTCACAACGATCTCGTATCCCTCGGCGCTCTCCAGCAGTTCAGCGTGGAACCCAGCGAGCGCGGCGAGCATCCCCTGCGCCGACTCGCGGCTCCGAGGGTGAATCCTCAACCTTTCCATCTCATCCCCAATCGGAGCAGCTTTTGCCGGTCGCTTGGCTGTTAAACCGTTGATCGTCCCGAAGGTTCGGGCCACGCCAGACCTTCGGGGGAAGCCGCTGAGCGAGCGATTCGCGAAGATCCTTTGCGGGAGCCGGAGCGGGGCGGCGAGCCCATTGCGGCGAGGCTCGGCGCCTCCGGGCAGGGAGAGGGAGTTGCCGTTGCCCCGGCTCCCTAAGCGTAGATCGCTCTTGTGGACAAGCGGGAAGTTGGCCACTGCTGCCGAAAGCTCTCTGGAGCCGGGACACGCCTAATCTCCCACCCTGGGCTGGCGGGCCGTCAGCTTGCCGCAGGCATCGGCGGCCAAGTCCCGGCTCACGAGCATCGGTCGAGCCCGGAGCGGCATTGCAAGATCTGCAAGGGAATCGGTTCAGCTATTGCAGAACACCCGCGAAGGGCATGAGATGGCGGCCAAGGCGCGCCTTTGGGGACATCGGCAACGGGACGCTGTGCCAGAGGTAGTAGCGCAGCGTCCTGCGCCTTGGCCGCAGGCTGGGGACGTTACTCCTTTCGCCTGGAAATGCGGAGGGCCTCCGCCTTCCTGGGCCGTTTCGCGCCGTGGTAACGGCGCCGCTGGCCTGCGAGCCGACGCTCGAGCGGCAGTCCGGCAGCAGACGGCGCTGGCGTGATGGTAGGAGAACGTCTCGCCGAAATCGACCCAATCGCGCTCACGCTCGCCGAGTCTCCGTGTGGCGTTGATCCGTTCGGCGTTTTTCTTGTGCCAGCGGTGCTGCGCGCCTCGTGCGCACTCCTTGCACCAACTAGCTCGGCCGCTTTTCAAGCGACGATTTACCGAAGGCGCTGAACGGCAACCAGCGTTCACAGGTCTGACACACTTGTCGAGGCTGACACACTTTTTGTGGAGCGGCGAAGTACAGGTTGTGAGACGCAACTTCGCTAGGGCGTCGGACGCAGAACTCTTGCGAGCGAGTGATGCCGATGCGTTCGCGGAGGTGTACGACCGGTACGTCGGTCAGGTGCTTGCCTGGGCGCGAGCACGGGTTGGCGAGCATGCCGCCGATCTGACAGCCGAAGTCTTCGCACGGGCCTGGCTCTACAGAGGTCGGTTCCGCGATCAGGACGGACGGCCTGCGCTTCCCTGGATTCTTGGGATTGCACAGAACGTGCTCCGCGATTCGCTGCGGAAGCGGCGGGTCGAGGATGCGGCTCGTCGTCGGCTAGGGCTCCCGCGCATGATCGCGCCCGATGGCAACCTCGACGCCGTTGACGAGCGCTTGTCGCTGTCGGAGGCGGCACGGCAAGCGGTCTCTTCGCTGTCGGCGGGGGAACGCGAACTCCTCCGTCTCCGAGTGATCGAGGAACGCCCCTACCGCGAGATCGCCACACAACTGCGGTGCACGCCGCAGGCCGCGCGGCTTCGCGTCTCCCGTTTGCTTCGCCAACTCCAATGCACGCTGGGAGGTCAACGGCCATGAACGAAATCCCTGAGGAACTTCTCCTGTACCGCACGCAATTGCGAGATGCCATCAAGCGTGACCTGGATCGCGGCACCCGTCGCTCGCGCGTAATG
>JBQCHW010000189.1:0-8023 GCA_051954315.1 Solirubrobacterales bacterium | reverse complement strand
GGAAGGTGAGCGCGCAGAGGACCGCGTAGCCGCCGGCCGAGCCCCCGCGGATCGCCAGCCGCGCGCGGTCGGCCTCGCCCTCGGCCGCCAGGTGCAGGGCCGCGTTGACGCAGTCTTCGGTGTCGACCACGCCCCAGGTGCCGCGCAATTTGTTCCGGTACTCGCGCCCGTAGCCGGTCGAGCCGCGGTAGTTGACGTCGACGACGCCGATCCCGCGGCTGGTCCAGTAGAGGAACTCCGCGTCGAGCGCTGGGGTGGCGTGGGAGGTAGGGCCGCCGTGGCTCTCGACGATCAGCGGCGGCAGTTCCCCCTCCGGCGCCTCGAACTCGGGGTTGGTCGGCGGGTAGTAGAAGCCGTAGGCGACGTCGCCGTCTCCGGTCGGAAACTCGATCGCCCGCGGCTTCGAGACGTAAGCGGGATCGATCGGCGCCTCGCTTGACTCGCGCACCACCTCGACCTCGCCGCCCTCGGCGTCGTAGATCACCACCGCCGGCTCGCGCTCCGGGCTCGCCGCCGCGAAGGCGACCCGGCGCCCTCGGGCCGAGAGCATCGGGTAGCCGAACGAGGTGAACGGCAGCCCGAGGTCAGTCGGTTCCCAGCCCTCCGGCTCGAGCAGAAAGAGCTGTTCTTCCCCGCGCCGGCAGCGCACGCAAACGATGGCGCCGTCCTCCAGGAAGGCATAGGTGGCGCCGCCGAACAACCACTGCGGGTGGGCGAAGTCGGCTTCTTCCTCGGTCAGTTGGACGACAGCGCCAAGCTCGCCGGTCACCTCTCCCGTCCCGGGCTCGCGAGCGCGATAGAGGTTCCACCAGCCGTCGCGATCAGAAGCGAAGTGCAGCCGCCCGTCGGGGCCCCACTCGGGCTGGAAGATCGACTCCTCCCGGCCGCCGGCGACCAGCCGCTCCTCGCCGCTGTCGGCGAACGGCGCCACCCAGAGCTCGGTCCCATCCCAGGGCATGTTGGGGTGGTCCCAGCAGATCCAGGCGAGCCAGGCGCCGTCGGCGCTGAGCCGCGGCGAGGCGTAGAAGTCGCGCCCGCCCGCCAGCACCTGCGGCTCGGCCGAACCGTCTCCGTCGAGCGGCAGCGAGACGATCTCGTTCACCGCTTCGGGCTCGGCGTCGCGTTCGCGCACGCAGACGACGGTGCTCCCGTCCGGGGTCAGCCGCATGTCGGCGTAGCGCAGGGCGCCGGGCTCCGCGGGCTCGGGTGAGATCGCCACCGGGTCCTCGCCCAGCCGCTGCCGGTAGAGGCGCTGGTCGGAGAAGTCGACGAAGAGGACGAGGTTGGGAGCCGCCAGGTGCCAGGCGCCGCCGCCGTACTCGTGGACGCGGGTCCGCACGTTGACGCCCTCCGGGGTCACCGTCTCCAACTCGCCCCCAGCCGGCCGCCGCATCAAGACAACGCGGCCACCTTCCTCGGGCCGCCCCTCGGCCCACCAGACCGCCCCGTCCTCAGCGATCGTCGGTGCCGCCAGCCGCCGCCCCGAGCTGGCCACGCTTGCCGCGTCGAGCGGCGAGGACCAGGAGCCGTAGGGGGCGACGGTCGCCACGGGCGCAGTCTAGGCCTGCTGCTCCTCCGCCACCTCGACCTCGCGCAGCCGGTGGGTGTCGACGTCGTAGACGAAGCCGCGAACGACGTCGCGGTGGGGGAGGAAGGGGGAGGAGCGGACGCGGCGGATCGACTGGCGCACGTCCTCCTCGGGGTCTTTGAAGGACTCGATCGCGAAGGCGGGTGCGATCCCGGTCGTCTCCTGCAGCTCCATCCGGAAGCCGTCGTCGGTGATCTTCTGCAGGCCGCAGTCGTCGTGGTGGATCAGCATCACCTCGCGCGTCCCCAGCCGTCGCTGCGAGAGCGCCAGCGAGCGGATCACGTCGTCGGTGATCACCCCGCCGGCGTTTCGCAGCACGTGCGCCTCTCCCGGGCCGAGCCCGAGCGCGGCGAAGACGTCGAGCCGCGAATCCATGCAGGTGACGACCGCGAGATGCCGCTGCGGTTCGACGTCCAGGTGCCGCTCGGCGAGGCCGGCGGCGAAGTTCCGGTTGTTCTCGAGAAGCTGCTCGATCGTGTCCATGGCGCGGCAGCCTAACCAGAGCGTTTCTCCGGTTGATCCCTGGGGTAGCGGCGAGGCAATAGACGACCAACGCTGACCACGACGTGTAGCGACTCGAAGGAGACGAACCAGATGGAGACCGGAAGCCTCGACAAGGGCATCTTCAGCGGCGACAGCTCGGGCACCCGCGAAGACATCGTCGCGCTGCTGACCAAGGCCTACTGGATGGAGATCGAGACGGTGATGAGCTATCTCGCCGCTTCGACCAACCTCGACGGCGTCCGCGCCCAGGAGATCCGCGAGTCCCTGGCCACCGACATCGAAGAGGAGCTCGGCCCCGCGCGGGAGTTCGCCAACCGGATCAAGGAGCTCTACGGCGTCGTCCCCGGCTCCCAGGAGTTCCAGGCCGAACAGTCCTTCCTGCAGCCCCCCGAGCACCAGACCGACGTCGTCGCCGTGATCCGCGGCGTGATCAAAGCCGAGACCGGCGCGATCGAGCACTACACTCGGATCGTCGAGGAGACCGAGGGCGTCGACCCGGTCACCCAGGACATGGTGATCTCGATCCTCCGCGACGAGCAGGGGCACCGCCGCCTCTTCGAGGGCTTCCTGCGCGAGTACGAATTCGAAGGCAAGGCCTAGGCGCCCGCCGGCCGAGGGCCATGCACGTCCGCTACCTCCACCTCTGCGCCCACGAGCAGTTCCCGCCCGACCAGCTCTTGCGGCAGGCGGTCGCGGCCGAGGACGCCGGCTTCGACGGCATCGGCTGCAGCGACCACCTGCAGCCCTGGTGGGAGAACGGCGAGGCGGGAAGCGCCTGGCCCTGGCTCGGCGCCGCCGCGCAGGCGACCGAGCAGGTGCTGTTCGGGACCGCGGTGACGCCGCCGGGGCCGCGCTACCACCCGGCCCTGATCGCCCAAGCCTGGGCGACCTTCGAGCTGATGTTCCCCGGGCGGCCGTACCTCGGCGTCGGCTCCGGCGAGGCGCTGAACGAGTTCCCGATCAGCGGCGAGTGGCCGCCGGTCGGCGAACAGATCGAGCGGATGGAGGAGGCGCTGGAGATGATCCGGGCGCTCTGGGACGGGCAGCGGCTGACGGACGCCGGCAAGCACTTCCCGACCAAGCAGGCCTACCTCCACAGCCGGCCCGAGGAGGGGCGGCCGCCGATCTACGTCTCCGCTTTCGGCCCCGAAGCGGCGGCGGTCGCCGCCCGCCAGGGCGACGGGATCTGGACCCTTGCCGATCCCGAATCGGTGCCGGAGATCCTCGACGCCTACAAAGGCGCCGCCGAGGACGCCGGGCGCGAGCCGGGCCAGATCATCCTCCAGGCCGCCTTCTCCTGGGCGCCGGACGACGACGCCGCGCTCGAGGGCTGCCGCGTCTGGAAGGGGTCCCAGCCCGACGAGTTCTACAAAGAGAACTGGCACGACCCGAAAGCGATGTACGAGGAGGGGGAGCGCCAGGTCTCCGACGAGGAACTGAAGGAAGACCTGATCATCTCCGCCGATCCCGAGGTCCACGTCGAACGAATCCGCGAAGTCGAAGAGATGGGAGCGACGATCGTCGCCCTGATGAACAACTCCGGCGCCGACCCGATCGCCGCGATCGACACCTACGAGAACAAGGTGCTGCCGCGCCTCGACGGCCTCGGTTGAGCAGCGAAAGCGCTTAGGCTGCGACGAGATGGCCGACGCCAACGACGTCCAGATCCGCGCCGCCACCGAAGCGGACGTGCCGCTCGTCTTCGACCTGATCCTCGAGCTCGCCGAGTACGAGAAACTCGCCGGCAAGGTCAGCGGCGACGCTGAGATCCTCCGCCGCACCCTGTTCGAGGAGAAGGCCGCCGAGGCGCTCCTGATCGAGACCAGCGACGGCGAAGCGATCGGCTACGCGATCTTCTTCACCACCTTCTCCAGCTTCGAGTGCCGCTCGGGCATCTGGCTCGAGGACGTCTACGTCCGCCCCGAGCACCGCCGCGGTGGCATCGGCCGCGCGGTCATGGAGCACCTCGCCCAGCTCACCCAGCAGCGCGGCCACGTCCGCCTCGAGTGGGTCGCCCTCGACTGGAACGAACCCGCCCTCAACTTCTACAAGGGCCTCGGCGCCAAACGCCTCGACGACTGGATCATTCACCGCCTCGAGCGCGACGGCATCAGCCGCCTTGCCCAAGGGTCTGTGCCCGGCTGAGCAGCAGCTCCCGCTCGCGCTCGTTGGCCGTCATCTCGGCGGCTCGTTTGAACTCCGCCGCGGCCTCGTCTTTGCGACCCGCTTTCTCCAGCAGGTCGCCGCGGACGCTGGGGAGGAGGTGGTTGTTGGCCAGGGCTTTCTCGTCCTCGATCTCGTCGAGGAGGGCGAGGCCGGCCTCGGGGCCGAAAGCCATGCCGAGGGCGACGGCGCGGTTGAGGTCGACGATCGGGGAGGGCTGGACCTGGGCGAGGGCGTCGTAGAGGGCGGCGATCCGGACCCAGTCGGTCTCCTGCGGGCGGATCGCCCGGGCGTGGCAGGCGGCGATCGCGGCCTGGAGGCCGTAGGGGCCGAGCGGGCCCGGCAGCTCTTCGGCCCGCTGCAGGGCGCGGCGGCCGCGGACGATCAGCAGCGGGTCCCAGCGACCGCGATCCTGGTCGAGCAGGAGGACCGGCTCGCCGTTCGGCCCATGGCGCGCCGCCAGCCGCGAGGCCTGGATCTCCAGCAGCGCGACCAAGCCGTGCACCTCCGGCTCCCGCGGCGCCAGCTCGGCGAGGATCCGGCCCAGACGCAGCGCTTCCTCGCAGAGGTCGCGGCGCACCCAGTCCTCGCCCGCGCTTGCCGCGTAGCCCTCGTTGAAGACGAGGTAGACGACTTCCAGCACCGACGGAAGGCGCTCGTCGAGCTCCTCACCCCGCGGGGCCTCGAACGGCACCCGGGCCTCGCGCAGGGTCTTCTTCGCCCGCACCAGCCGCTGCGCGATCGTTGCCTCCGAGGCGAGGAACGCCCGCGCGATCTCCGGCGTCGTCAACCCGCCGAGCAGCCGCAGGGTCAGCGCCACCCGCGCCTCTCGCGAGAGCAGCGGGTGGCAGCAGGTGAAGATCAGCGCCAGCAGGTCGTCGCCGATCTCCTCGTCGGCCGCGGCCTCGAAGTCGGAGCGCTCCATCGCGAACAGCGCCCCGGTGTCGTGGGCGACCTCTTCGCGCTTGCGCTCATAGGTCTTCTCGCGCCGCATCCGGTCGATCGCCCGGTTCTTCGCCGTCGCCATCAGCCAGGCTCCGGGGTTGTCGGGGATGCCGTCCCGCGGCCACTTCTCCAGTGCCGCCACCAGCGCGTCCTGCGCCAGGTCCTCGGCCAGCCCGACGTCCTGGACCATCCGCGCCAGGCCCGCGACGAGGCGGGCGGACTCGATCCGCCAGACCGCCTCGATCGCGCGCGTGGCCTCGGTCACCGGCTCCTCAGGGGCCCTCGTAGGCGTCCTGCACGTCCTGCGGGAAGTCCTCCATCTCGAAGACGCGGCGGACTTCGATCCGGCAGTTGCTGTCGGGACAGCGGCTCGCCCACTCCAGCGCCTCCTCCTTCGAGCGCGCCTGGATCAGCCAGTAGCCGCCGACGACCTCCTTGGTCTCGGTGAAGGGCCCGTCGGTGATCGTCGCCTTGCCCTCGGCGTCGAAGACGACGTTGCCGCCGTCGCTGGGCGGCCGCAAGCCGTCGAGCGAGAGCAGCATCCCGGCCTTCTGCAGCTCCTCGTTGTAGCGGCCCATCGCCGCCACGGCCTCGGGAGTCGGGTTCCAGTCCTCCTCCTCGATCTGCGGGTACATGAACATCATGAAACGCATCCGGGTCCTCCTTCGGTAGGGGCGGCGGTTCCGCCCTTTTACCTCAACGACGAACGGGCGGGCGCGTAATCGACACGCCGCCGAAAAAGATTGGCATTCGGCGCCCTGGGTAGAAGAAGCTCCTTCGATGTCGGGAACCAACGAGAGGAGCTGTTAGATGGTCGGTGCGCTGATTGCCGCCTTGATCGTGATCGCCCTGGTGCTGGTGCTGCTGAAGGTGGCGGTGGCCGGAGGGATCCTCGGAGTGATCGCGATCATCCTGTTGATCCTGCTGCTGCTCGGGCGGCTCTAGCGCGCTAGGGGCAGCGCCCGAGGCGCCGTACCTTGCGCCGGTAGACCCGCATCGAGGCGTGGCGCCAGTCGCCGTGGGTCTGCCGGCGCAAGCTCGGCACCAACTCGTGGTGGTAGGGGGAGCTGAGGCTCTCCGCGTGCCCGATCACGTCGTGGATGCGGACGTGGAACTTGCACCGCAGCCACTGCGTCAGCCGCAACGAGGCGCGCAGCTGCCGGCGGTCGCCGAGCACGTCGCCATCGCCGTAGCCGACGTGCTCGATCCCGATCGCGGTCCAGTTGAGTCCGACCGTGTGGCGGCAGCGGGTGCGGAGGTTGACGAGGCGGAAGATCCGCCCCGAGGAGCCGATCACGAAGTGCGAGCAGACGTTGGGCAGCTCGTGCAGCTCGACGTCGGGCCGGTCCGGGGCGAAGGTGTTGTAGACGGCGCCGGCGCTGCTCGTCTGCGACATGTGCTCGACGATCACATGCGGATGCCGCAGCCGCCAGGTCCGCTGCCCGTAGTGCCGCTCGGAGTAAGCAGCCATCTCATGCTTCCGTTTCGCCCCGAACGGAATCGGCCAGGAGACGATCGGCGGCCGGGCCGCATGTCCTCCGCCGGCGAGCGCCAGGGTGGTGATCAAGGTCGCGAGCATCGGCGCGATGCTAGTCACGGCCGAAGAGGCTGACCAGCGCCGGGATCAGGAGCGTCCGCGCGAGCAGGGTGTCGAGGAGGAGGCCGACGCTCAAGGCGAAGGCGAGCTCGCGGAAGGCGGCGATCGGGATTAGGGCGACGGCGGCGAAGGAGAGGGCGAGGATCATCCCGGCCACGGTGATCGCCCGTGCCGCCCGCGACCCGGCGGTGCGGATCGCCGGGCGCAGGTCCTGCCGCTCGGCCTCGCTCCAGATCCGGCTGATCAGGAAGACGTTGTAGTCGGCGCCGAGCGCCAGCAGGAGGATCGCCGTCGCGATCGGGACGAAGAAGGCGAGCTCGCCGTAGCCGAGCAGGTCCTGGAAGACGTAGACGGTCAGACCCAAAGCTGCCGCCACGGTCAGCACGCTGACCCCGACCAGGTAGAGCGGGGCGATGCGGCTGCGCAGCAGCACCCAGAGCAGGACGAGGAGCACGAGCAGCGCCGCCGGCGTCACCCGCTCGAAGGCGCTCCAGGTGTCGCCGTTCAGTTCGGCGGCGATCGAGGTGTCGCCGGTCATCCCGACCGCCGCCGACCCTAGCCCCGCTCTTTCGAGCATGCCCGGCATCCCGTCTTCGAGTTCGCGGAGGATCGCCGTCCCTTCGGCGCCGTCGGGGTCGGCGCTGAGGACGAGGACGTAGCGGGCGGCGTTGCCGTTGTCGGCAACGAGGATCCCGTAGGGGCGTTCGCCCTGCGGTTCAAGCACCGGCCCGATCACTTCCGACACGCCGTCCTGTTCGCCCAGCGCCAGCTGCAGCGAGGCAAGCTGCTGCTGCTTGTCGCCGATCCCTTCTTCTTCGAGCATCAGCATCGTCGGTCCGACCACACCGGGCCCGACGTTTTCGCTCGCCACCTCGTAGCCCTGCCGGACGTCGGTCGAGTGGGGGAGACCGCTGATGATCGGGTTGCCGAGCTCGAGCTTGCGCAGCCCGCTCGCCGCCGCCACCAGGATCGCCAGGCAGAAGATCGCGACGATCGCCGGATGGTGGGCGGCGAAGCCGACCACGCGCCCGCGGGGGCCGCGCTCCTTGGGGTGGGAGCCGCCCGTCTCCGGGTCCGGGCAGCGGGGCCAGAGCAGGAGGCGGCCGAAGATCGCCAGCATCGCCGGCACGAAGGTGAGGGCGACCGCGGCGCCGACCACCACGGCCACCGCCATCCCCGGCCCGAAGGCGGAGAGGAAGCGGACCCCGGAGAGGAGCAGCGTCAGG
>JBQCHW010000188.1:0-10352 GCA_051954315.1 Solirubrobacterales bacterium | reverse complement strand
TCGCCGCATGAGTGGGTATCGCAGCCTGGATGGGGGGTTTCTGGGGAATGTTGGGTGGGGGGGCTCCCGGGTGGGGGGGGGGGTCCTCCCGCACCGCGATCCGGCGCTTCGCCGAGATGCGCACAATCGACGTCTGGTATTCGCGGATCGACGTCGAGCCGGCGATCGCCGCCCTGCGGGTCAAGGTCGATGCCGACCGCCTGCGCGAGGTGGAACGCAACCTCGCGAAGGCAAGCGCCAAGGACAGCCTGCGTGCCCTCGGGAAGCTCACCACCAGCGAAAACGGCGCGATCCGCATCCGCAGCGAACCCCCTCTGCTGACGCCGATCGAGGAGCTGGCCGATGTCGCCGAGGTCGAAGCGCAGTTGGAGGCGGTGCTCGACGCTTACCGGGCCTCGCTGACCCATGACCGCCGCCACCTCGTTGATTCCTACAGCTATGTCCACGCCGCCCGCAAGGTGGTCGGGGTAGGCAGCGTCGGCACCCGCGCCTGGATCGTGCTGCTGCTGGGCAAGGACTCGAGCGACCCGCTGTTCCTGCAGGCCAAGGAAGCCCGGTCCTCGGTGCTCGAGCCCTACGCGGGCGCGAGCCCTTACCGCAACCACGGCCGACGGGTCGTCGAGGGGCAGCGGCTGATGCAGGCCGCAAGCGACGTCTTCCTCGGCTGGGTGGCGACGCGGGGCCTCGACGACGAGCGCCGCTGCTTCTACGTGCGCCAGCTCTGGGACGGGAAGGGGTCGGCGGAGGTCGAGCGGATGTCGCCGCCCGACCTCAACCTTTACGCCGGCCTTTGCGGGGAAGCCCTGGCGCGAGCCCACGCCCGCTCGGGCGACCGCTTCGCGATCGCCGTGTACCTAGGCAGGGGCGAGGCCTTCGACAAGGCGCTGGCGCGCTTTGCCGAGGCCTACGCCGACCAGAACGAAAGGGACTTCCAGCGGGTACAGGAGGCTCGCTCTATTCCTCCCAGCGAGCGGTCAGCTGGTAGATGATCGCCACGTCGAGGATGATCATCAGGAACGCCCAGAGCGGGGCGGCCGGGAACCAGACGATCTGCGCCACGGCGTTGACCGAGACGAAGAAGATCGCCGCGAAGCGCGCCGACTCGGCGGCGGCGAAGAGGCCCAGCCCGGTAGCGGCGACGATCGAGCCGAGGATCAGGTGGATCCAGCCCCAGGTCGTCACGTCCGCGATGATCACGCCCTGCCCGCCTACGATCACCACTTCGTCGTTGAGGATCGCGGCGAGCCCGTACAACGCATCCAGCGAGCCGACGATCAACATCACCGCGCCGGCGAAAACCGTCCAGCCGGTTGGCTGTCGACTCTCCACTCGCCGCTGATGCTCGCGTCTCTCTGCAGCGCCTGACTCCATTAGAGACTCCTTTCCTTTGGTTGACGAGAACATAAGACCGGTTTGTTCCCAAAGCAATATCCGGGCTCGATCTCCCAGTTGCTTTGTCGCCGGAGCCGGTAGAAACTGCGCACCGTGATTTCTGCGATCCGGCGCGGCCTGCTCGTTCTCCTCCTCGATGCGGGGATTTTGCTGCTGCTCTCCGAGCTGCTCAGCGGGTTCGTCCTCGGCGGCCCTCGGGCCGCTCTCGGGGCTGCGGTGGCGATCGGCTTGCTCAACGCCCTCGTCTGGCCGGTGCTTGCCCGGCTGACCCTGCCGCTGACGGTGATGACGCTCGGGATCGGCGCGCTGATCCTGAACGGCTTTCTGGTCACGATCGCGATCGACCTGATCCCGGGGGCGGAGGTGAGCCGGGTCTTCGACGGCGTCGTGATCACGATCGTGCTCGCGGCATTCACCTCGGCGATCTATTCCCTCCTGGCGATCGACGAAGACGATGCCTGGTACCGCAACGTCGTCCGCCGCCAGGCGCGGGTGCGCAGGCAGGTGGTCGAGAGCGAGGTGCCCGGCGTTCTCTTCTTAGAGATCGACGGCCTCGCCCACGACGTGCTGTGGCGGGCGCTTCAGGACGGCAACGCGCCGACCCTCGCCCGCTGGGTGCGGGACGGTTCGCACCGCCTGAACCGCTGGGAAACCGACTGGTCCTCGCAGACCGGCGCCTGTCAGGCGGGCCTCCTGCACGGTTCCAACGAGGACATGCCGGCCTTCCGCTGGTGGGAGAAGGAGCGGGGGGCGGCGATCGTCACCAATCACCCGCGCGACGCCGAAGAGATCGAGCGGCGCCACTCCGATGGGCGCGGGCTGCTCCACGCCGACGGCGCCAGCCGGGCCAACATCCTCTCCGGCGATGCCCCGCACTCGATGCTGACGATGAGCACGGCGCTGCGCCGCCGGCGACCGATCGGCAAGGACTACGCGGCCTACTTCGCCCGGCCCTACGCGGCGGCGCGGACCTTCGTCCTCTCGCTGGCCGAGATCGGCCGCGAGCGGCGGGCGGCTCGCAGCCAGGTGCGGGACGACGTGCGGCCGCGGATCCACCGCAGCCGCTCGTACGTCTTCGCCCGCGCTTGGGGGACGGTGGTCCAGCGGGACCTGCAGGTGGCGACGGTGATCGGCGACGTCCTCTCCGGGCGCCCGGTCATCTACACCACCTTCCTCGCCTACGACGAGGTCGCCCATCATTCGGGCATCGAGCGGCACGACGCCCTGGTTGTGCTCCGCGACCTCGACCGCCAGATCGCCCGGATCGCCCGCGCTTGCGAAGACGCGCCGCGGCCCTACCGGCTGGTGGCGCTCTCCGACCACGGCCAGTCGCAGGGGGAAACCTTTCGCGACCGCTACGAGCAGACGCTCGAGGACCTGGTGCGGGGAGCCTGCGAGCCGGAGAGCGTGGTCGCGGCCGAAGCGGGGGACGACGACGCTCTCTCCTACCTCAGCGCCGGCCTCACCGAGGTGGCGCGGGACGACACCGTCGCTGCCCGCACGGTTCGCGCCGCCACCCGCGACCGCCGTGCCGACGGTGCCGTCGCCCTCGACCCGGCCGCGCGCCGCACGGTCGAGGAAACGCACGACGGCGAGCTGCCGGAGCTCTCGGTGATGGCCTCCGGCTGCCTCGGCCTGATCAGCTTCCCGCGCGAGCCGGGCCGCCTCAGCCTCGAGCGCATCGAAGCGCTCTACCCGCGACTGATCCCCGCCCTGCGGGACCACCCCGGCATCGGCTTCATCCTCGTCCGCTCCGAGCGCGAGGGGGCGGTGGCGATCGGCGCCGGCGGAACCCATCACCTCGATGACGACCGGGTGGAGGGGGAGGACCCGCTGGCGCCCTTTGGGCCCAACGCCGCCGACCATCTGCGCCGGACCGACGGCTTCCCCCACTGCGCCGACCTGATGATCAACAGCACCTTCTGGCCCGACTTCGGCGAGGTCGCGGCCTTCGAGGAGCTGGTCGGCTCGCACGGCGGCATGGGGGGGACCCAGAGCTTTCCGTTCGTACTGCACCCGAGCGGGCTGGAGTGGCCGAAGGAGGAGGTCGTCGGGGCCGAACGCGTCCACCGCATCTTCCGCGGCTGGCTGGCCGAGCTGGGGCAGAGCGCTTACGCCAGCGAGGTCGATTCCCCCGGCGAGAGGACGCGGGTCTCTACGTGAGGCGCGAGCTCGCGCATCTGGGATGCGAACGCCTGGCCTGGCTGGCGCAGGGGCCTCGGGCGAATACGGTCGAGTCCGAGCGGGTAGAAGGTCCCCCAGTGGATCGGCACCGCTAATCGCGGCGAGAGGGCGGCGGCCGCCCGCGCCGCCCCGGCGGGATCGAGGTGGCCCTCGCCGATGTTCGGGCCCCATCCCCAGATCGGCAGCAGCGCCAGGTCGAGGTCCGGGTCGAGCCCGCTCATCCCGGGGAATAAATCGGTGTCGCCGGCGAAGTAGACGTCCTGGCGCCCACGCACCAGGAATCCGATCGCTTCCGGGTCCCTGGCGAACCGTCTTCCCCCGCCCGGGTGGCTGGCCTCGACAGCGGTGACGGCGAGTTGCCCGACGACGCTCGTCTCGCCGGGCTTCAGCTCGCTCACGGAGCGGAAGCCGCGGCGCTCGAAGAAATCCCGGGAACCGGGTGGGACCAGCAGACGCACGTCGCGGCCGAGCCGGCGCAGGGAGGGGAGGTCGGCGTGGTCGTGATGGAGGTGCGAGATTAGAACGGCGTCGAGGTTCCGGGTGACCTCCGTGGGCGGCGATTCGCCATGCCGCACCAGCGGCCCCAGCCGGCGGCGCAGCAGGGGATCGGTGAGGAGGCGGGTTCCCTCGATCTCGATCAGGACGGTTCCGTGACCGACGTAGGTGACAGTGTCCGCAGTGCTCATGTCGCCTGAGCCTAAGCCCGAGAAGGAAATCGCCGAGGTCGCGCCGGGGACGCTGAGCGGGCTCTTCGCCTCGCCGCAGTGGCTTCGCGACCTCGGCTTCTCGGCCTGGCTCCTGGTCGGCGTCGCGGCAGCACTAGTTGGGGTGATTTGGCTCCTCGCCCTCACCCAGACGATCGTTATGCCGTTGATCACCGCCGGCATCATCGCCTCGGTGACCGCGCCTGCGGTCGACTGGCTGCGTCGTCACAGGATCCCTCGAGGTATCGGTGCGGCTCTCGTCCTCCTGGCGATCGTCGCCTTGGCCTTTGGAGTCGGCCTGATCGTGCTGACCGGAATCGCCAGCCAGGCGACGGACATCGGCGTCAGGTTGAAGGAAGGGGCGAGCGAAGTCGAGGCGTGGGCCCGGGATCTCGGCGCCAGCGCCTCGAAGGCCGCCAGCGCCAACGCCGACACCAGCGGCGGGGTCAGCGAAGCGTTCCAGGCGCTCACCCACGGGCTCATCGGCGGCATCGGCCGGCTGGCCTCGCTCGCGGTCTTCCTCTCCTTCACCGCCCTGAGCCTGTTCTTCCTGCTCAAGGACGCGCCGACGATCAGCGGCTTCGTCGAGCGCCACCTCGGCGTCCCGGTCCCCGTTGCCCGCTCGGTCCTCGGCCGAGTCGCCGGCAGCATGCGCGGCTACTTCCTCGGCGTCACGATCGTCGCCGCCTGGAGCGCCCTGATCGTCGGCGGCGGCGCCCTGCTCCTCGACGTCCCGCTGGCGGGGACGATCGCCGTCGTCACCTTCGTCGGCGGCTACGTCCCGTACCTCGGCGCCTGGACCGCCGGCTTCTTCGCCGTCCTCATCGCCCTCGGTGCCAACGGGGCCGAGGCGGCAATCGCGCTCGGCATCGTCGTCCTTCTCGCCAACGGCGTGCTGCAGCAGCTGGTCCAGCCGATCGCCTACGGCGCCGCGCTGAACCTGCATCCCCTCGCCGTCCTGATCGCAACCATCGCCGGCGGCTGCCTGTTCGGGACCATCGGCCTCGTCCTCGCCGCACCGCTCCTCTCGGCCGCGGTCAAGATCGCCGCCGACCTCAAGGCCGCAGGCGGTACTTGACGCTAGCTGCCAGCTTCATTGATGAACGTCGATGAAGATTGGTAGCCTCCCGACCGTGGCGGATCTGCCGGTGATCAACTGCTGCACCCCCCTCGCCGGAAGCTCGCTGGGCGAAAGTCAGGCCGCCGAGCTCGAGGCGGTGATGAAAGCCCTGGCGGATCGGCATCGCCTGCGGATCATCAACATGCTTCTGCGCGCCGGCGGCGAGGCGGTTTGCGTCTGCGAGTTCCAGCCGTTCCTCGGTCTGTCGCAGGGCACCGTCAGCCACCACCTGAAAGTGCTGGTCGGCGCCGGGATCGTGGAGCGCGAGCCTCGCGGCAATCGCAGCTACTTCGCCCTCGTCCCCGGCGCCCTCGACGCGGTGCGCGAGGTCTTCGCGCCCGCCGCCGCCTGCTGCTGAGAATCGTGGACGAGCGCCCCGATCTCCTGCGCCGCGCCGCCGCCGAGGGGATCGGCGTCTTCGCCCTGGTCTTCGCCGGCTGCGGCGCGATCATCACCGAGGCCGAGCATCCCGGCACGCTGGGAGCGCTCGGCATCGCCCTCGTCTTCGGGCTGGTCGTGATGGCGATGATCTACGCGACCGGCCACCTCTCCGGGGCGCACCTGAACCCGGCGGTAACGCTCGCCTTCGCTTTGACCCGGCATTTCCCCCGCGCCGAGACCATCGCCTACATCGTCGCCCAGGTGGCCGGAGCAATCCTCGCCGCCGCCGCGCTGGCGGCAATCTGGCCGAGCGATCCAGCCTCCCTCGGCGCAACCCAACCCACCGTGGGGATCGGCAGCGCCTTCGTCTATGAGGTTTTGCTGAGTGCCTTCCTGATGTTCGTGATCATCGCCGTCGCCACCGACACGCGCGCGGTCGGGGCAGCGGCGGCCATCGCCATCGGCGGCACGGTCGGCCTCGACGCGCTTTTCGGCGGGCCGATAACCGGGGCTTCGATGAATCCGGCCCGCTCGCTCGGACCCGCCCTTCTATCCGGCGAGCTGTCCGACCTCTGGCTCTACCTGCTCGCCCCTCCCGTCGGCGCCGCGCTGGGGGCGCTCGCCTACCAGCTCGTCCGCGGCGAGCATTCCGGCGAAGCGGTCACAGAGGCCGGCTGATGGCTCGCGCTCTTTTCGTCTGCCTCCACAACGCCGGCCGCTCTCAGATGAGCGAGGCACTTTTCACTCGCGCCGCCGAGGGGCGCCACGAGGCGCGCTCGGCCGGCACGACGCCAGGCGATCGGGTGCATCCCGAGGTCCTCGAGGTCATGGCCGAGATCGGCATCGACCTTGCCGACCGCCAGCCACACAAGCTCTCCCGCGAGGATGCCGAATGGGCCGATGTGGTCGTGACGATGGGTTGCGGGGACAAGTGCCCCTACATCCCGGGCAAGCGCTACATCGACTGGGATCTGCCCGACCCCAAGGGCCGGCCGGTCGAGGCGGTGCGCGAGACCCGGGACGAGATCGAGCGCCGCGTCACCGCGCTCATCGCCGAGCTGGACGCCTAGTCCGCCAAACCGTCTAGGCATTGGCTTGCCAGGCCCGCCACAACAGAAAACGCCCCGCCGGGGAGGCGGGGCGCTTCTGGGGTTACTACAGGGAGGAGAGATATGTATCTCTATATATGTGTGGATCCGTGGGAGGTAGGTGAGCCCGGTTTGTGTCGAGTGCGTCGCTGTGGGAAGCAGCGAGGCGATATATCGACGCGGGGTTCAACCAAGAAGTCTTTGTCGTGGTCCTTTAGTCGGTTTCCTCTTGCGAATCCTTGAACAGCGTACGAACGTATGTGCGATCTGTGTGTGAGTGGCCTCACAGAACGCCTGCATCTCACGGACTCTCCGGGAATGTTGCATCGTCGTCTCAGGCTGGGGTAAATCTCGCCCGTCGCGGAGGCTGGCTGTAGCGTTCGAGCCGTGAAGAAGTCCCGCATAGACGCTGTTCTGGCGGATCGCGGCCTTTTCCCGTCCCGTTCTGCCGCCGCCGGCGCGGTGCGGGCGGGCGAAGTCCGGGTCGGCCAGGACGGGCCGGTGGCGCTGCGGCCGAGTCAGCTGGTCGAAGCCGACGCCGACCTGATCGTCGCTTCCGGCCCCCGCTTCGTCTCGCGCGGCGGGATCAAGCTCGAGAACGCGCTCGAGGCGCTCGGCATCGCCGTCGCCGACCGCGACTGCCTCGACGTCGGCGCCTCGACCGGCGGCTTCACCGATTGCATGCTGCAGAGGGGGGCGCGGCGCGTGGTCGCCGCCGACGTCGCCTACGGACAGCTGGACGTCCGCCTGCGCGAAGACCCGCGCGTCTACGTGATCGAGAGGTTGAACTCCCGCGAAATGGAGCCGGGGGATCTGCCCTTCCAGCCGTCGCTGGCGACTATCGACGTCTCCTTCATCTCGCTAGCGAAGGTGCTGCCGGCCGTGGTCCGCTGCCTGGAGCCCGGTGGAGAGCTGCTGGCGATGGTGAAGCCGCAGTTCGAGCTCGGGAAGAGCCGGGTCGGCCGTGGCGTCGTCCGCGACCCCGCCGATCGGCGCGAGGCGATCCTCGAGGTCGCCGAGGCGGCGCGGGAGCTCGGCCTGCCGGTGCGCGGTTTTGCCTCCTCAGGGCTCCCAGGACCGAAGGGGAACCGCGAGACCTTCCTTTGGTGCGGGGGAGAGGGCGCCGAGGTCGATGACCTGGACGCGGCCGTGGCCGCGGTGGTGGAAGAGGACGCATGAAGACCGCCGCCCTGATCACGCACTCCCATCCGCCGTCGGCCTCGGAAGCGGTCTCGGTTGCCGCCGAAGTCGCCCACGAGCTCGGCTGGCGCCTCGCCGCCAGCCAGGACGAGCTGGAAAAGCACGGTGCCGCCAGCGAGGGAGTCGACGTCACCGCCGAACACACGCTGCCGGAGATCTGCCTGGTGCTCGGCGGCGACGGCTCGATCCTCCACGCGCTGCGCCGCTTCGCCGGCACGGAAGTCCCGGTCTTCGGCGTCAACTTCGGCACCGTCGGCTTCCTTGCCGCGGTTGAGCGCGATGAAGCCCGCGAAGGCATCCGCCGCGCCCTCCAGGGGGAATTCGAGACGATCCAGCTGCCCGGGATCGAGGTCACCTGCGATGAGGTGAAGGCGGTCGGCCTCAACGACATCACCCTCGCGCGGCGCCCGCATGACCGGGTCGCCGAGCTCAGCTACCGGATCGCCGGCAAAGAGGTGGGCCACGTGCGCTGCGACGGCCTCGTCGCCGCCACGCCGGTCGGCTCGACCGGCTACAACCTCGCCAACCAGGGCCCGATCCTGGCCTGGGGTGTGAAGGGCTACGTGGTCAGCTACATCGCCCCGCATTCGCTGACCGCACGGGCGCTCGTCGTCGCCCCCGAAGACGTGCTTCACATCGAGAACGCACCGCAGCGCGCCCCGGTCGAGGTGGCCGTCGACGGCGGCAAGGTCGCCGAGCTGGCACCCGGGGAGGAGGTCGAGGTCCGCTTCCTCGACTCGGTCAGCCGCCTCGCCCAGCTGCCGGGTGCCAGCTTCTACCAGCGCATCAGGGACAAGTTCGGTCACCTCGCTGTCTGAGGCTGCTCAGCCGACGAGGCGGGTTGATTAGGGTGCCTCGCTTATGGAGCGCAAGTGGTGGACCCTGCTGCTGGTCTCGATCGCGACGTTCATGCTGCTGCTGGACGTCACCGTCGTCAACGTCGCCCTGCCGGACATCCAGCGGGAACTGAACGCGAGCCTCTCGAGCTTGCAGTGGGTGGTCGACGCCTACTCGCTGATGCTGGCCGCCTTCCTCCTCACCGCCGGCTCGCTCGGCGACCGCCTCGGCCGCCGGCGCGTCTTCACGATCGGCTTCGGCATCTTCACCTTCGCCTCGTTCCTCTGCGGCATCTCCCAGGACCCGACGCTGCTGAACCTGGCCCGCGGGCTGCAGGGGATCGGCGGGGCTGGGATGTTCGCCACCTCGCTCGCCCTGATCGGCCAGGAGTTCCACGGCAAAGACCGGGCGACCGCCTTCGGCGTCTGGGGCGCGACGGTCGGCGGCGCTGTCGCGGTCGGCCCGCTGGTCGGCGGCGTGATCACGCAGAACTTCGGCTGGGAGTGGATCTTCTTCGTCAACGTCCCGATCGGGATCACCGCGATGGTGCTTACCGAGCGAAAGATCGTCAACGTCTTCGCCAAAGACCCGGAGCCGGTGGACGTGCCGGGCCTGGTCACCTTCTCGACGGCGCTCTTCCTGCTGATCTTCGGCCTGATCCGGGGCAACCCGGAAGGCTGGGACAGCACCGTGATCCTCTGCTGCCTGATCGGAGCCGCGGTCCTGCTGGCGGCCTTCGTTGCGATCGAGCACCGCTCCGCCCATCCGATGCTGGACCTGAAGCTCTTCCGCAAACCGGCCTTCAACGGCGTCTCCGCCGTCGCCTTCGCTCTCTCGGCGGGGATGTTCGCGATGTTCCTCTACCTGACGATCTACATGCAGGGGGTGCTTGACTTCTCGCCCCTGGAAGCCGGCCTGCGCTTCCTGCCGCTGACCGTGCTCGGCTTCGTCGTCGCGCCGATCTCGGGCAGCCTCTCGCACCGGGTCCCGATCCGGATCCTGCTCGGCACTGGATTGACCCTGGTGGGGATCGGCCTGCTGCTGATGCACGGGCTGACGCCGAGCTCGGAGTGGACGACGCTGCTGGTCGGGTTCGTGATCGCCGGCATCGGCATCGGGACCACCAACCCCGGCATCGGCCAGGCGGCGATCGCGGTGGTCCCGGTCGAGAAATCCGGGATGGGGTCGGGGATCAACACCACCTTCCGCCAGGTGGGGATCGCAACCGGCGTCGCCGGCCTCGGCGCGGTCTTCCAGAGCCAGGTCGACTCGAAGCTCAGCGAGCTGGTGCCGCGCGCTCCCGATGGGCTGGGGGAAGCGGTTGCTTCCGGCGGCTCTCGCGCCGTCGCCGAACTGCCGCTGCCGCCCGCCATCCACGCCAAGGCGACCCACGCCGCCGACGTCGCCTTCGTCAGCGGCATGAACGAGATCCTCGTGATCGGCGCC
>JBQCHW010000187.1:0-6134 GCA_051954315.1 Solirubrobacterales bacterium | reverse complement strand
GGAAATCATTCTGGAACAAATTTACCACTACGTGGGGGAATTTTCCCCACGACACGGAGAATCTAAGCGAGCATCCCCACCAGGCCGCGCTCGACCAGAAGCTCGGCGACCTGGACGGCGTTGGTGGCGGCGCCCTTGCGGAGGTTGTCGGCGACGATCCACATGTCGAGCGCGCGCTCGTTGCCGGGGTCGCGGCGGATGCGGCCGACGTAGACGTCATCGGTGCCGGCGGCGTCAACCGCCATCGGGTACTTGGCGGCGGCGGGGTCGTCGACCACGGTGACGCCCGGCGCGGCCGCCAACAGCTCGCGCGCCCGCTCGGGGTCGAGCGGCTCGCGGGTTTCGACGTTGACCGCCTCGGAGTGGCCGGTGACGACCGGGACCCGGACGCAGGTGGCGCTGACCTTGATCTCGGGGTCGCCGAGGATCTTGCGGGTCTCGTTGATCAGCTTGCGCTCCTCGTCGGTGTGGTCGTCGCCTTCGGGGAAGCTGCCGGCGTGGGCGAGGACGTTGAAGGCGATCTGGTGCGGGTAGACTGAAGGGCTCGGCTCCTGGCCGTGGAGGATCGCGTGGGACTCGTCGAGCAGTCCGTCGATCGCCGCCTTGCCGGTGCCGGAGACCGCCTGGTAGGTGGAGATGACCAAGCGCTCGATCCCGGCCGCGTCGTAGAGCGGTTTTAGGGCGACGACCATCTGCATGGTCGAGCAGTTCGGGTTGGCGATGATCCCTTTGTGGCCGCCGAGGGCGTCGGGGTTGACCTCGGAGACGACCAGCGGCACGTCGTCGTGCATGCGCCAGTAGCTGGTGTTGTCGACCACGGTCGCGCCGGCCTCGACGATCTTCGGCGTCCACTCGGCGCTGACCGAACCACCGGCTGAGGAGAGCACCAGGTCGAGTCCCTGGATCGCCTCGTCTGAGATCTCCTGCACGTTGACGCCCTCGCCCCGCCACTCGATCTCCTTGCCGGCGGAGCGGGCCGAGGCGAGCGGCCGCAGCTCGGCTACGGGGAAGTCGCGGGCGGCCAGCAGCTCGAGGATCGTCGTGCCGACCAGGCCCGTCGCCCCGAGAACTCCGACCTTGTATCCGTCGCCGGCCATGGTTCCGAGTATGCCGAGGATCAGCCGGCGACCGTGGGCCGGTGGTCCGGACCGGTCGGGTCCTCCGGCTGGACCGCGTCGTCGCCGAGCTCGAAGGCCTTGTGCAGCACGTTGACCGCGTCTTTGACCCGGTCGGCGGAGATGACGCACGAGATTTTGATCGGCGAGGTGGAGATCATCTCGATGTTGATCCCTTCGTCGCCGAGCACGCGGAAGACTTTGGCGGCGACGCCCGGGTGTGAGCGCATGCCGGCGCCGACGATCGAGACCTTGCCGATCCGCTCGTCGGCGAGCACCTCGAGCGAGACGTCGCCGAGGGCGGCGATCGTGTCCCTGGCGACCGGCAGGTCGGAGCGGTCGACGGTGAAGGAGAGGTCGGCGAGCTGGTCGTCGCCAACCGGCTCGTTCTGGATGATCACGTCGACGTTGACGTTGGCGTCGGCGAGGGCGCCGAAGATCTTGCCGGCCACCCCGGGCTCGTCGCGGAGGCCGTGCAGGGTCACGCGGGCCTCGGAATCCGAATGGGTTACTGCGGTTACGAACGGGTTCTCCATGATTTCTTCCGTCTCCTCCTCTGAGACGACGAGGGTACCGAGAGCATCCTCGAAGCTGCTGCGGCAGTGGATCCTGACGCCGTGGTTACGGGCGTACTCGACCGAGCGCAGCTGCAGGACCCCCGCCCCGGAGGCGGACATCTCCAGCATCTCCTCGAAGGAGACGCGGTCGAGCTTGTGGGCGTCGGGGACGATCCGCGGGTCGGCGCTGTAGACGCCGGAGACGTCGGTGTAGATCTCGCAGACGCTGGCCCGCAGCGCCGCCGCCAAGGCGACCGCGGTCGTGTCGGAGCCGCCGCGGCCGAGCGTGGTGACATCGCGGCTCTCGGTCGAGACGCCCTGGAAGCCGGCGACGAGGACGATCCGGTCCTGCTGCAGCGCCTCGGAGATGCGGTCGGCCCGGACGTCGATGATCCGCGCCTTGGTGTGCGAGGAGTCGGTGACGATCCCGGCCTGCGACCCCGTCAGCGAGATCGCCTCGTGGCCCATGTCGTGGATCGCCATCGCGCAGAGCGCGCAGGAGATCCGCTCGCCGGTGGAGAGCAGCATGTCCATCTCGCGGGCGACCGGGCGGTCGGAGATCTCGTGCGCGGCCTCGACCAGTTCGTCGGTCGTCTTGCCGCGGGCGGAAAGCACGGCGACGACCCGGTTGCCGGCCTCGCGGGCGGCGACGATCCGCCCGGCGGCGCGCTTGATCTGCTCGGCGCCGGCCACCGAGGTGCCGCCGAACTTCATCACGACGATGTCAGAACCGTCCCCGCTCATCGACTGCTGAGGATAAACGCCGCGCGATTTCGCGTCCGCGACCGGATCAAGAGTCCAAATGGGTTGCCGATAAGAACTGGACATGGAGCCCAGAACCAGTCATTTGCCGGTCGCGGCCTCCGCCGCCGGCAGCTCCCCGCAGGGCGAGCGATTGCTGGTTGCAAGCCGCCTGGCGAGCACGCTCGCCGGCTCCCACGAGCCCGACGAGGTGGCCGCGGTGGCGGTCCGTCAGCTCCATGAACACTTTGACTACTACCTGGCGGTGGTCCAACGGCTCGACGCCGACGGCTACCTGCGGGTGGTGACCGCGGCGGGGCCGCTGGCGGAGAGCGAGGGCTTCCTCGCCCACGAGCAGCCGGTCGAGCTCGGCGTCAACGGCCGCGTCGCCCGCTCCGGCCGGGCGGCGATGGTCAACGACACCCGTCTCGACTCCGACTATCTGGGCCGCGACCCTCAAACCGATCCCGGCTCGGAGCTTTCGCTGCCGATCCCGGTCGCTGGTGCCACCTGGGGCGTAATCAACCTCGAGCAGCGCGAGCGCGGCGCCTTCACCGACGAGGACCTGCTCCTCGCCCACGTCGTCGCCACCCAGGTCGGCTCGGCGATCTACCGCTGCCAGCTGGTCGGCGAACTGGAGGGAGCGTTCCTCTCGACGATCGGCGTGCTCGCCGACGCGGTCGAGATGCAGGACGCCTACACCGGCGAACATTCCAACGAGGTCGCCGAGCTGGCGATCAAGGTTGGCCGGCGGCTGGGGATGAGCGGGGTCGAGCTGGACCGCCTGCGCTACGGCGCGCTCCTGCACGACGTCGGCAAGATCGGCATCCCCGGCGAGCTGCTGCGCAAGCCCGGGCCGCTGACCGAGGCCGAGCGCGCCCGGATGGACGAGCACACCGCGATCGGCGCCCGCATGCTCGAGCGGATCCCCTTCCTCGCCCCGGTCGCCCCCCTGGTCCGTTCAGCCCACGAGCGCTACGACGGCGGCGGCTACCCGGATGGGCTCAAGGGCGAGGAGATCCCCCGCGGGGCGATGGTGATCGCCACCTGCGACGCCTACCACGCGATGACCTCCGACCGCAGCTACCGGAGAGCGATGCCGCGGGAGCTGGCGATCGCCGAGCTGCGCGAGCACGCCGGCTCGCAGTTCGACCCCGAGGTCGCCGAGGCCCTGATCGCCGAGCTCGCCTGAGCTACTTCGGCGCGAAGCCGTGGTGGTGCCGATGCGGGCGCCCAATCCTGAATTTCCGCTTCGCAGGCGTCGGGTCGGTAGATCCGCCTGCAATCGCCCGCACTCTGAAGACGTGCCGGCCGGGCTTCAGGTGTTTGTAGACCCGGGGTGAACGGCAGGGGCGGAACGGCTTGCGGTCGAGCCTGCATTCGAAGACCGCCGGCAAGGTCCCGCTGGCGGTGAAAAAGAAGGCGGCGCGGCGGCCATGGCGCTTGAGGCGGGTGATCGTGGTCTCCGGCGGCAGCAGCCTGGGACAGCCGATGGCCAGGCTCGGGGCGGGATACTCGTAGGCGCCGATGTCGGTGACCGCCGGCGGGGTGCTCGTGCAGGTGCTCGCCGGGGGCAGGGACCGCGGGCGGCCAGCGAGGTCGAGTGGCCCGTTCGCGGGGTCGTCGATGCCGGCGTCGATCGTCGGCGATCCGGGCGCCTCTTCGAAGGTCGGCGGGTTCGAGGCGACGAACTGCGGCGGCGCCGTCTGGCCGTTGGTCGAGGTGACCGCGCCTTCGGTCTTGTCGAGGTTGGAATGGTCGAAGGCCATCGTCGCCGAGGAATTGGTCTTTTCAGGGGCGACGTTCGCCGATGCGTCGACCTGCGCGTCGGCGATGACGTTGACCGCCTGCACCGCCACGGCCGTGTCGTTGTTGACAACGGTGGTGGCGACGGCAAAGGATTCGGCGCCGGAGGCGACGATGGTGTCGTTGCGCAGGACCGGCGTTCCGGAAGTGGTGCCCTGGATGAAGATGCCGCCCGCGTTGAGCCCCTCGGCCCAGAGAACGCTGTTGGTGAGCGTGAAGTTGACACCTGGCCGCAGCGCCAAGCTGCCTTCACCGTGCGCGACCAGTTCCAGCCGTTCGAGGACGGTTCCGTTGCCGGGCACGAACAGGGCATTCGCACCGCTTCCCGACGCTTCCACGGTCAGGTAGCCGAGGTGCTGCGGGGCGAAGCTTTTGAACGGCGTCACTCCGGGAGCGCCGACGATCCGCGGGCGCGGCAGGCCGTCCTCGCCGTGGATGAAGAGAGGCATTTCGGTTCCGATCGTGGTCCCTACGTCATAGGTCCCGGAAAGCACGACGATCTCGTCGCCGGGGCTGGCTTCGGCGATCGCCTTTTCAAGCGAGCAGGGCGCGACCTGCGGGCAGCCGGGGACCGTGCCGCCGAACGTGGACGCGTAGCGCGTGGCGGCGCTCGCCGTGGCCGGAAGCGCCAGCGCCACCATGAGTACCGCTACCGCGACCCCTCTCCTCATCGGCTCATCCTAAGCGCCTACTCCGAAGCGCCGCCGAGATTTCCCAGCATCGCCTGTTCGGCCATCCGGATCAGGCCGAGGCCGCTGTGGGGGCGCATGTCGCTGCTGCGGACGCGGACGTGGGAGCCGTGCGGGCCGACCACCTCGACGATCGTGCAGACGTCGCCGATTTCGCAATCGTCGCCGTAGTCGTTCTCGATCGCCTCCATCTGTTCGGCGACGACCCGGCCGACCTTGCTCTGGTCAAGCGACATCCCTGCTCCCTTCTCTCGTGTGGACTCGTTGCGGTGCGGATCTTGACCATAGGCGAATGAGAGATCGCACCTGACGATATATCGAACTGATATATAGTCCCGATACATGGAGCAGCTGAGCCCCACCGCCTACGTGATCCTCGGCTTGGTTCGCAACGAACCGCGCTCCGGCTACGAGATCAAAGCGGTGGTTGACAACTCGACCCGCTTCTTCTGGGCCGCCAGCTACGGGCAGATCTACCCCGAGCTGAAGAACCTGGCCGAGGCGGGGCTGCTGATCGCCTCCGACTCCCCCACCGGCGGCCGGCGCCGGACCGTCTACGAGATCACCGCCGACGGCGAGGAGGAGCTGCGGGCCTGGCTGCGACAGCCGCCGCACACCTTCGAGATGCGCGAGGAAGGACTGCTGAAACTGTTCTTCGCCGACGCCCTGCCGCCCGGCGAGGCGCTGGCGATCGTGCGGGCGATGCGCGCCCACCGGCTCGAGCTCAACGCCCAGCTGAGATCGATCGAAGCTTTGAAAGGCGAGATCGACGACCCCTACCCGAAGATCGTGCTGCGGGCCGGGATCGAGTTCACCCAATGGTTCGCCGACTGGTGCGAGCGGATGGAGGAGGAAATCCTCGCCGCCGCGCCCGAGGAAAGGAGCAGCTGATGTTCGACTCCCTGGCCCGGCTCGCTGACGGCAAGGCCCGCCGCACCGCCATTCTCGCCGGCCTCTTCTTCGTCCTCGCGGGGGCGATCGGCGGCGGCGTCGCCGACCGGCTCGACCCCTACGGCGCCGACGATCCCTCGACCGAGACCGTGAGGGCGATGGACCGGCTCGAGGAAGCGGGGCTGCGGGTGCCCTCGGTGATCGCCGTGGTCGAAGACGCGCCGGTCGCGGCGCCGGCGACCCGGCGTCGGGTCGAGGCGCTGGAGGACGAAGTGCGCGAGCGCGCCGACGTCGCCTCGGTGACCGGCTACTACGACACCCGCTCCCCCGCCTTC
>JBQCHW010000186.1:0-4347 GCA_051954315.1 Solirubrobacterales bacterium | reverse complement strand
TGCTCTCCTGCCTTCTCCCATCTGGCTAAACCCGTCGAGCGAGCTGATACCCAGCGGACAAGCGCTTAAACCGGCTGCCAGGGGGTACCTTGCAGCGGGGAGAACTAGTTTGGAGAGCATGCAAGAGCCGCAGGAACTCGAGCTGCTGCGCTACCTGAGGAGCCAGCGAGAACTGGCGGAGCGCCTGATCGAGGGGGATTCGCTCGACCAGGTCGCCCCGCGTTTCCTCGAGATCGTCACCAACCTGCTCCGCTGGGAGGCCGGCGCGATGTGGGAAGTGGTCGGCTCCTCGGCGCCGCTGCGGCTGGTCGCCGGCTGGAGCAACTACGAGCTCGACGCCCGCCCGCTCTGGCAGCGCAGCCGCGAACTGAGCTTCTACAAGGGAACCGGCCTGCCCGGGGACGCCTGGGCGACGGGCCAGATCGCCCTTGCCCCCAACTACCGCGAGTACCCCACCCCGGCGCCGCGCTACGAAGTCTCCGCCGAGCTCGGCCTCGAGGCGGCGCTGGCGATCCCGGTTCCGCTCGGCGATCCCAAGGACGTGCTCGCGGTCGCCGAGTTCCACACCCTCTCTTTCGAAGCGCAGTCGCAGGAGCTGCTGGCCCTCCTGGCCGGTTTCGCCGACCAGCTCGGCACCTTCATCGCCCGCCGCCGGGCGGAGGCGAAGAGCGCCGAGGCCGAGCGCTTCCGCCAGCACCTGGCCGAGGTCGTCCGCGGCACCCAGGACGCGGTCCTCAGCAAGGACCTCGACGGGATCGTCACCAGCTGGAACCCGGCCGCGGCGCGCCTCTACGGCTACACCGCGGAGGAGGCGATCGGCCGCCACGTCTCCTTCATCGTCCCCTCCGACCACAAGGACGAGGAGATGGTGATCCTCGACCGGGTGAAGCGGGGCGAACGCCTCGACACCTACGAGACCGAGCGGGTCCGCGCCGACGGGGCGCGGATCTCCGTCTCGCTCACCGTCTCCCCGATCCGCAGCCCGATGCGCGGGCTGATCGGCGCCTCGGTCGTCGCCCGCGACATCACCGCCCAGATGCGGCGGCGGCGCGCGCAGGAGTTCCTCGTCGCCGCCAGCCGCCTGCTCGACACCTCGCTGGACCCGGTGGAGACGGCGCGGACGATCGTCTCCACCGCCGTCCCCGAGCTGGCCGAGCTCTGCCTGATCGACTTCCGCCGCTCCGACGGCTGGTACGGCGACACCATCGTCGCCGGCGCCAACCCGGAGATGGCGGAGCGGCTCGAGCAGATCCGCCGTGCCCAGCCGCTCGACCCGGCCGGCGAGCATCCGGTTGCGCAGGTGCTGCGCTTGAACCAGCCGATGATCTGGCGCGACCTGAAGGCGCCGGAGGTGGTCGACAAGGTCTCCCAGAACGAGGACCACCTGCAGCTGATGCGCGACGCCGGCTACAACTCAGCCGCGGTCGTGCCGCTGGTCGCCCGCGGCCGCACCCTCGGCGCCCTCTCCTTCCTGCACGCCCACGGGGACCTGCGCTACGACCCGGGCGACCTCGACTTTCTCTCCGAGCTCGGCGAGCGGGCGGCGCTGGCGCTCGACAACGCCCGCCTCTACCGCGAGCGCGACCGGGTGGCGAAAAGCCTGCAGCGAGGACTGCGACCGCCGCGCCCGGCTGAGGTCGACGGGCTCGACATCGCCGTCGTCTTCGAGGCAGCGGGCGAGGGAATCGAGATCGGCGGCGACCTCTACGACGTGCTTCCCAGCGAGGGCGGCTGCTGGGTGCTGGTCGGCGACGTCGCCGGCAAGGGCAGCACCGCGGCCAGCGTCTCGGTCGCCGTCCGCCACTCGGTGCGCGGGCTGACCCGAGAGATCGGCGATCCGGTCGAGGTGCTGCGGCGGGTCAACGAACTGCTGCTCGCCGGGGACAGCCTCAATGATTTCGCGACGGCGATGCTGGCCTGCCTGAAACGCGAAGAGACCGGCTGGCACATCACGATCGCCTCGGCCGGGCATCCACCGGCGGTGTTGACCGGTGACGACGGGCCGGAGCTGCTTGGCGGCGGCACCGTGCTGGGCGCCTGGCAGGAGGCGAACGTCGAGCAGCACGAACGCCTGCTCGAGCCGGGGTCGACGCTGGCGCTCTGCACCGACGGCTGGCTGGAGGCCGGCCCGGTCACCACCCACCAGGGGCCGAAAGCTTTCGCCGAGATGACGCAGGCGCTGGCCGGGCTCGAGCTCGACGAGCTGACCGAGCGGCTGCGGGCCGACGCCGTCACCCGCAGCTCGGGGACCCTGCGCGACGACCTCGTCGTCCTCGCCGTCCGCCCCCGGGCGACCTCGGGCGAAGCCGAGGCGCCGCGGGAGCTGGCGGTCGGGGCTAGCTAGACCGTTTCGCGGTTTTTTTCGTTTTCCGCGCCGACGCTTTTTTCACGCCGCCGGTTTTCCGCGCCGTGGTTTTCGTGGCGCGAGATTTTCTCGCTGCGGTTTTTTTCGGGCGGGAGGCTTTCGATTTCCCGCTCGATGCTTTCGCTCTGGAGCCTGACGATTTCGTCGCTTTTCTCGTTCTCCGGCCCGAGGAGGAGGCGCGGCGCTGGGCGGCGGGAATGTCCGACCGCACGACCGCGTTCGTCAGCTGTTTGATCTGACCGAGCAGGAAGCCGGCCATTTTTTCCTCCTCGCGGCGGATCGCTTTCGCGAGTTTGGCCGTCTCGGAGTCGCCGACTTTTTCCGCCAGCGTCTCGATCCCGAGGTAGGTGGCGATCTCCTCGTGCTCGTTCCAGTACTCGGTCTTGGCGTTCTTCAGCAGTTTCTCCGCCTCGCTGTCGCCGCGGATCGCGTGCAGCGGACCCTTGGCCAGCGCCGCGACTTTGCCGACCGTGCCCTGCAGCGTCTGCCCGCCGCCGCCGAGTTTCTTGATCCGGCGCTCGACCTGTTTGGCGTGGCTTTTCGTCTCTTTGAGGTGCTGCTGCAGCCGTTTTTTGTATGGGCCTTTCTCGGCCATCGCGATGTGGGCCTGCAGGGCAGCCTCCAGTTCGCGCTCCTTGCCGTAAGCCTCGCTCAGGTACTGGACCAGCTTCGCGTCGCGCTCGTTCATGTCCGCCATCGCGGTTTGCGCCTCCTCGGTCGGGGTGTGATTGTCGGTGCTGAAATGAGTTAGTGAAATTGGGTACCCAGCGCTATTAGCGTGAAACTGGGCGCGGGCAGGGTAATGGCTGCGGGTGCGCAAGCTCGCCCGCCTCATCGTCGCCCTTCGCTTCCTCATCGTCCCGGCCTGGATCGCCGGGGCGATTTGGGTGAGCCTCAGCCTGCCCTCGGTCTTCGGCGCCGAAGCCAACGACCTCGGCAGCCTGCTGCCGAAGAACTCGAAGGCGGTCGAAGTCGAAGAAAAGGGAATCGAAACCTTCGGCCTGCCGGTGCTGAGCCGGACGATGGTCGTCGCCCACCAGCCCGAAGACTTCACCCTCGACCAGGGGAAAGCGGCGGCCAGCTTCATCGCCGGGGTCGACCAGGTGCCCGAGCGCCGGGCCGAGCTGCGGGTGGTGCCGCTGCTCGACGCGCCGGGGCTGCTGGAATCGAAACGGCTCGGCTCGACCCTCGTCGTCTATCTCTACGTCGACCCGGCGCTGGGGGAAAACGAACAGGTCGAAGCGGTCGACGGGTTCGCCGACGAACTGCAGAAGGAGACGGGCGCGGAGACCGTCCACGTCACCGGGGCCATCCCCGCCAGCCGGGCGGAAACGAACATCGCCAACCAGGACCTGCTCTGGGTGACGGCGGCGACGATCGCCCTCGTCGTCGTCATCCTCGCACTCTACTTCCGCTCGCTCGGGATCCCGCTGCTCGGCCTGGGGACGGTGGGGATCGCCTACCTGATCGCCGACCACGTGCTCGGCTGGGCGAGCGAGCGGTACGGGATCTCGATCCCGCGCGAGGTCGACCCGGTGATCATCGCCCTGCTCTTCGGGGTGCTGACCGACTACCTCGTCTTCTTCGCCTCCGACTACCGGCGCCACCTGCAGGAAGGCCTCAACTCCTGCGAAGCGGTGACCGAGGTGACGACCGAGCTGCTGCCGGTGATCCTGACCGCGGCACTGATGATCGCCGGGGCGACGCTGACGCTGCTGCTCTCCGGGGTCCGCTTCCTCTCCGCCTTCGGGCCGGGAATGGCGGTCGCGGTGGTGGTCGGCGCCGCGGTCGCGCTGACCTTCATCCCGGCGATGCTGGCGATCTTCGGCCGGCTCCTGCTCTGGCCGAGCAGCCCTGACCCCGAGACCGCCGGCACGCACCCGCAGGAGGCGGGTCCGCGCGGGCGGGGGGTGGGCTTAGCCGCCCACCAAACGGCGATAGTGGCGATATTATTCCTGGCGATCCTGGTGGTGGCGGCGTGC
>JBQCHW010000185.1:0-2622 GCA_051954315.1 Solirubrobacterales bacterium | reverse complement strand
CACCAACCCCGAACTGCAGGCGGTCCGGTGAGCGCCTGGCTGGAAGTCCCGCACGGCTGGCTCGACTCCTTCGGCGAGATCGGCCGCTTCGGCATGCGGGTCGCGGGGCAGGTCTACTCGGGCCGGGCGTTCAAGTTCTTCGGCGAGAGCCTGCGCCAGGCGGGCATCCTGATCTTCGGCTCGGCCTTGATCATCTGGGCCTTCGTCTTCATCCTCGGCCTCCAGTGCGGCCTCCAGGGCGCCTACTTCAACCGCTCGATCGGCGCGCCCTCGCTCTCCGGCCTCTTCTCAGCCTACTGCGACCTGCGTGAGGGATTGCCGTACGCCTTCGGTTACATCCTCGCGGCCAAGGTCGGGACCGGGATCGTCGCCGAGCTCGGGGCGATGCGGATCTCCGACGAGATCGACGCGCTCGAGGTGATGGGCGTGCCGCCGGTGACCTTCCTCTGCGCGACCCGCCTGCTCGCCGCCTGGATCGCCTTCCCGTTCATGTACCTGGTCGGGATCGGGATCATGTACCTGGCCAGCTACCTCGCCGTCGTCCAGCAGATCGGCGACGTCTCCTCCGGCGGCTACTTCCTGATCTTCTGGATGTTCCAGAACCCGCCCGACCTGATATTCAGCTTGATCAAGGGCATGGCCATGGCGACCGCGATCGTGATGGTCGGCTGCTACTACGGCTACACCGCCTCCGGCGGGCCGGTCGGAGTGGGGACCGCGACCGCGAAGTCGATGGTCCTCAACATCGTCTTAGTCCACATCATCGGGATGCTTGGAACCCTGGTCTTCTGGGGAGCCAACCCGCGTGCGCCAATAGGAGGCTGAGGAAGTGTCGATCGAGGACAGAGACAGAGGCATGGATCCGGTGGAAGCCGACGAGGCTCGCGGCGAAGAAGAAGCGCTGCAGGACGAAGCGACCTCGAGCGCGGAAGCGCAGCCTGAGGTCGTCACCGACGTCCGCGAGGAACCCCACGACGAGCGCCGGGACGACAGCAGCCCCTACGTGAGCGAGGACGGCGCCGTGATGGGACGCGATTTCGTCATCCCCGGCGTCAACCCGCGCGAGCACGACCCGTACAAATTCCACACCGGCCGCAAGCGCGACCACGGCGGCGAAGACGCGATCGAGATCATCGACCTGGTCAAGCAGTTCGGCCGCGCCCGCATCCTCAACGGCCTCAACCTCGGCCTCCCCGAGGATCAGGTCTCGATGGTGCTCGGCCCCTCGGGAACCGGCAAGAGCGTGCTGATCAAGCACATCGTCGGCCTGCTGTATCCCGACTCCGGCGACGTCCTCGTGCACGGCGAGTCGATCCCCAACATGACCGACGACGAACTCTTCGAGGTGCGGAAAAAGTTCGGGCTGCTGTTCCAGGACGGGGCGCTGTTCGGCTCGATGAACATCTACGACAACGTCGCCTTCCCGCTGCGGCAGCACACCGACAAAGGCGAGGAGGAGATCGGCGAGATCGTCAACCGCCGGCTCAAAGAGGTCGGCCTCACCGAGGCGACCTACAAGATGCCGAACGAGCTCTCGGGCGGGATGCGCAAGCGCGCCGGCTTCGCCCGGGCGCTGGTCCTGGAACCGGCGATCGTGATGTTCGACGAGCCCGACTCGGGTCTCGACCCGGTCCGCACGGCGCTGCTCTGCGAGCTGATCCGCGAGGTCCACGCCGAGAACGGCGGCTGCTACCTGGTGATCAGCCACGACCTCGGGACCGCGCGTCGCATCGCCGACTTCATCGCCGTGCTCTGGAGCGGCAAGATCGTCGAGTCCGGCCCCAAAGAGGAGCTGTTCGACTCGAGCAACCCGTTCGTCAGCCAGTTCCTCAACGCTGACGTCACCGGGCCGCTCTCGATGGACTGAGCTTGGGCGTTTCGAACTGGTTCGGGCGCGTCGCGGCGTGGGCGGCTGGGCACGCGCGAGCAGTCGTCGGCGTCACCCTCGCGGTGGCGATCGTCGCTGCTGTGGGGGCGACCCAGATCTCGACCGACGCCGGCGTCGGCACCCTCGTCGATTCCGGCTCGGCGACTTATAAGGCGACCCAGGAGGTCCGCCAGGAATTCGGCGAAGAACCGGTGGTGGTCCTCGTCAAGGGCGAACTGCCCCAGCTGATCCTCACCCAGAACATCTTCAAGCTGCTGCGGCTGGAGGGCTGCCTCTCGGGCAAGGTGCCGAAGGGGGCGAAGCCGATCCCGGGGCCCTGCGCGGAACTGGCGCGGCTGCACGCGGTCGAGTTCCTCACCGGGCCGGCGACCTTCCTCAACGAGTCGGTCGTGCAGATCGAAAACCAGCTGCGGCGGCTGGCCGAACACGTGCCGGCGCAGCGGTTCCGCGAATACCTGCTGGCGGTGGCGACCAAGTACGGGATCACCAGCGCCCCCAGCATCGACAACGAAGAATTCGTCGCCACCGTCGTCTTCGACCTCGCCCGCCCCCGCGGCACCCCGATGGCGCGCCTCTCCTACATTTTCCCCAACGCCAAATCAGCCCAGATCATCATCCGGTTGATGCCGGACCTGAGCGAAAGCGAGCGGCGGCGGGCGATCGAGCTGATCGAAGCGACGGTCGCGGACACGACGCCGCGGAAGGCCTGCAAGGAAGGCGGCAAGCCCGCCCCC
>JBQCHW010000184.1:0-2782 GCA_051954315.1 Solirubrobacterales bacterium | reverse complement strand
TGACGCTAAGCACCTGTTCCGCCGCTGCGGGCCGATCTGGCTGACCTTCGCCGCCGCGCACCTCGTCGCCGACCGCCGCGGCAAGCCCGCCGACTGGCAGTCGCTTGCCTGGCTGCGCGGGACCGAGATCGCCACCGACGCGCTCTGGTCCACTTCGCCGGCAGTCAGCCGACCAGGGGCGAAGCTGGGCCTGCGGCTGGCCGGCGTCGCCAACGTCGCGATGGCCGCCGGCTTCGCCTGGATGGCGCGACGCCGATGAACCAATTCGAGGGACAGCCGAGCATCCGCTGGAGCCTCACCGGGATCAACGAAGAGGGCGACGAGGTCTATTTGATCCGCGGCATCTCCCGCAAGCTCTACCGCTGCCCCGGCTGCCACGGCGAGATCCCGGTCGGCGAGGAGCACACGGTCGTCCAGTTCGTCCGCCGCCTCGGCGGCACAGACCACCACCACTGGCACCGGCGCTGCGCCGAAGAACTCCTGGTCCCGGAGCTCGGCAGCCTCAAGCGGGTGCCGGCCTCGGAGTCGAGCCAGTCGAAGCTGGAGGCGCGCGGCCGCCGCCCCGCCGGTCGCCGCGGACGCCGGGGATGAGCTTCGGCCGACGGGTCGCCGCCCTCTACTCGGACATCTGGCGGACCTACCGAGCCTGGATGCCCACCCTGCTGACCCTGGCCGTAGTGGTCTTCGTGCCGCTCGGACTGCTCGACGCGCTCAGCTTCCAGGTCGATGTCGAATCGCTGGACCTGACCAGCGGGATCGAGATCGCGGCCCTGATGCTCGCGGTTGGCGCGGTGACGATGACCGGCCTGCTCGGCGAGATCTTCTTCAGCGGCGCGATCGCGATCTCGCTTACGCATCCGCACGGGCAGCAGCCGCCGAGCCTGCGCGAGATCGCCGGGCGAATCAAGTACGGGCGCCTGGTCGTCGTCGACGTCGGCTTTGTCGCGATCGTCGCCCTCGGCCTCCTGCTCGGACTGGTGCCCGGCGTCCTCGCCTTCGTCTTCCTCGGGCTGGCGGGACCGATCGTCGAGATCGAGGAGCGCTCGGCGGCGACGGCGCTGCGCCGCAGCTTCCAGCTGGTCCGCGGCAGCTTCTGGCTCGTCTTCTGGGTCCTGGTCCCGATCGAGATCGTCGGCGACGCGATCGGCAGCGGCTTCGCGGCACTGGTCCACCACGAGCTCGGCGACACCTTCCTCGCCGCCTGGCTCGCCGAGGCGGTGGCCAACACGATTCTCTCGCCGGTCTTCGCGGTGGCCGCCGTCCTGCTGACGGTGAAGCTGATCGCCGCCAAGGAGGGCACCGCCCCGCCCCTCCACGCGGCCCCGGTGGCCGCATGACTACCGCCTCGATCTTCGGCGAGTTCTGGGCGAAGCTCGAAAAGCACGACGAGCAGGGGCTCTTTCTCGTCCTCGTCGGCTTCATCCTCTCCTTCGCCTTCATCCGCATGAGCACCCGGCTGCAGCGCAGCCCGCGGGTCACCTGGTGGCCGGGGAGCATCGTCAGCGAGAGCGGCGTCCACATCCACCACCTCGTCTTCGGGATCGTGACGATGATGATCGCCGGGGCCGGCGGCTTCCTCGCCTTCGGGCGCACCCCCTGGACCGAGATCTGCGCCCTCTTCTTCGGGGTCGGCGCCGGGCTGACGATCGACGAGTTCGCCCTCTGGGTCTACCTCGAGGACGTCTACTGGGCCGAGGAGGGGCGGAAGTCGATCGACGCCACCGTGATCGCCGCCGCCGGGATGATGCTGGTGCTGGTCGGCTTCACGCCGCTGACGATCGAAGACGGCTCGGTCCAGGCGCTCCTCGGCAGCGCGATCAGCGGGCTCGTCGTCTTCGCCCTGGTCGCGATCTGCTTCCTCAAGGGCCGGGTCCTGCACGGAGCCGTCGGCTTCTTCGTCTTCCCGATCGCCCTCTACGGCGCCTGCCGCCTCGGCAAGCCCGACTCCGCCTGGGCGCGGCGGCGCTACGGGGACAGGCGCCCGAAGAAGCAGGAGCGAGCGGAGGCGCGGTTCCCGCCCGACCGCCGCACCGAGCGCTTCAAGAACGCCTTTCGCGACCTCGTCGGCGGCAAGAGCCTGCTGGACACCTAGACTGGCGCAAGAATGCGGAGAGGGCTATCCATATTTGCGCTGGTGGTTCTGCTGGCACTGACGGCGGCGGCGGTCACCCAAGCCGTGGTGCAGCAGAAGGACGGCCTCGTCGTCCACTTCGACGCCGAGTTCTCCCCCCACTCGCTGCCGCGGCAGTCCGCGGCGCCGATCAAAGTGACGATCAAAGGCGCGGTCGCGACCACCGACGGCACTCACCCACCGCCGCTGAAAGTCCTCGAAATCAAGCTCAACCACAACGGCCGGATCTACACGCGGGGCCTGCCCTCCTGCGCGCCTTCCCGCTTGCAGTCGACCAGCACCAGCGAGGCCAGGGCGCGCTGCGGAAGCGCCCTCGTCGGCCGCGGCAAATTCCAGGCCGAGGTCGAGCTCGGGACCAACAACCCGGTCGCCGCGGGAGGCGAAGTCCTCGCCTTCAACGGACGCGTCGCCGGCAAGCCCGGCCTGCTCCTCCACTTCTTCGGCGGCGCCCCCGTCCGCTTCACCCTGGTCGTGCCGCTGCGGATCGGCAACCACCGGGACGGGGAATTCGGGCCGGTGCTGCGAACCCGGATCCCCAAGCTGGCCAACGGCTTCGGCTCGATCACCCAGATCGAGCTCTCGCTGGGCCGCCGCTGGCGGTTTGCCGGCAAGCCCCGCAGCTACCTCTCGGCCGCCTGCAGCGCCCCCGCC
>JBQCHW010000183.1:0-2565 GCA_051954315.1 Solirubrobacterales bacterium | reverse complement strand
CGAAGGCGCGGTCGATCTTGAGAATGTCCACCGGCAGGCGCTCGAGCTGGCCGAGGGACGAGTAGCCGATTCCGAAGTCGTCGATCGCCAGGCGCACCCCGAGGTCCTTGATCGCCCTCAAGACCTCCATCTCGTCGCCCTGGTTGTGCACCAGCTCGGTCTCCGTCAGCTCCAGCACCAGCTGCCGGCTTTCGAGGCCGAACTCGCGAATCGCCTGGTCGACGTCTTCGACCAAGGCTCGATCCGCCAGCTGCCGCGCCGAGACGTTGACGCTGACCACCAGCCGCTTCCCCGTCATGTCGAACCACCGGCGGAGGCGACGGCATGCCTCCCGCAACACCCAGCGGCCGACGGGGACAATCGCCCCGGTCTCCTCGGCGAGCGGGATGAAGGTGTCGGGGAAGATCCGGCCGCGGGTCGGGTGGTTCCAGCGCAGCAGCGCCTCGAAGCCGACCACCGCCTGCCCCGGGAGGGCGACGATCGGCTGGTAGTAGAGCTCGAACTGGTCGCCGGCGGCGACCGCGGTGGCGAAATCCGCCTTCAGCCGCAGCCGCTCCTCGGCGCTTATGTACATGTCGTCGTCGAAGACCGCCCAGCCGGATTTGCCCTCGGCCTTCGCCGTGTACATCGCCAGGTCGGCGTTGCGGATCAGCCCGGCACCGTCCCGCTCGCCGGGCTTGCTGCGAGCGATGCCGATGCTCACCGTGACCGGGAAGCTCCTCCCGGCAACCGAGAACGGCTTCTCGACTGCGTCGAGGATGCGACGGGCGGCCCAGTCGACCCCGCCCTCGCTCTCGCTCTCGGTCTGTTCGACGATCACCGCAAACTCGTCACCGCCCAGCCGCGCGACCGTGTCGGCGTCCGCCATCGCCTCGGTCAAGCGCCCCGCCACTTCGCGCAGCAGCGCATCGCCAGCGGAATGGCCGATGCTGTCGTTGATCGCCTTGAAGTCGTCGAGATCGACGAGCAGGAGGGCGATCGAGCGGGCGTTGCGGGAGCCACGGACGAGGGCGTGCTCGAGCCGGTTCGTCAGCAGGGCGCGGTTCGGGAGGTCGGTGAGGGCGTCGTGGAAGGCCTGGTGGCGCAGGCGTTCCTCGAGCGCCTTGCGGGGGGTGATGTCCCAGACGTTGAGGACGATCCCATCCCACCCGACCTCGCCTTGGAGCCGGTTCGCCCGGGCTTCGCAGGTGCGCACGGAGCCGTCGCGGCGGCAGAGGCGGATCTCGCCGCCGCTGGTGCCGTCAGCGGCACTGCACATCGCGTTCAGCAGCGGCAGGTCCTCGGGGTGGACCCAGTCGGCCAGGCTCTGCCCCGCGAGCTCGGACGGATGGCAGCCGAGAACGTTGCCGATCGCTCCGGCCTGGAAGAGCACCTCGCCGTCCCGCGAGAGCACCGTGATCATGTCGGAGCCGTGGTCGACGAGGGCTTTCAGGCGTCGCTCGCTGTGCCGCAGCACCTCCTGCCTCGCCTCGCCGGCGAGGCGGCGGCGTCGATCGAACGCCGCCCCGAACAGGAGGATGGCGATTGCAATCCCGGCGGCCCCCATGATCACCAGCATCGCGCCCCCTGCCTGCGCCTCCTTCGCGTCAGCTTCTTGACCGAGGCGGCGGCGGAGCGAGCTGACCTTGGTGCTCAACCGGCTCTCGGCCGTCGTCAGCCCTGGGACCAGCTGGCGCGCCTGCTCAGCGGAACCGGCCGCTGACAGCCGAACCACCTGCGCGCTTGGCAGAGCCAAGGCGCGAGTAGAGGCGACGACGCGGGCGCTCTCCTCGGTCGACCAGAGATCGGCTGCGCGGCGGGCGGCGCGAAGGGCGCGAGCGGCCAGGAGGTTGTTCGTCGCAATGTCGCCAGGGCCGGCGCTCGCCTCAGGAAGGTGAGTGAGGAGCCCGACCGGCTGTCGCGCGAGCCCAGCCGTGAGGAGACCCAGTTCGGCGTAGCTCGTCTCGGCCTTGCGCAGCGAATCCTCGCTGTCGGCAACCGAGAGGACGAGGAATCCAGCAATGAGGAGGGCGCTTGCGACCGCGATGGCCGTGGCCAGAGGCGCGGCGTTTCGTTTTACGCAGCGCCATATCGTGGACAGCATGTCCACGATAGTACGTTTCTGTACCCGGAAGTCAATCCTGTAAACAAATCGGTACTACGAATCGGGGAGGGAGTGTTTCTAAAACCGCTGGCGCCGTAAAGGCCGCCTCCCTAGCCGGGGAGGAGCTCGCTCAGCGCCATAAGAAACCGCCCGTTCTCGGCTTCGGTGCCGTAGCTGACCCGGATGTGGCCCGGGCCGCCGAGGGCCTTGCCGGGACGGACGGCGATTTCCCGCTCGGCGAGGCCGGCGAGGACGGCGGCTTCGTCGGCGTCGCCAAGGTCGACCCAGGAGAAGTTGGCGTGGGAGTCGGTGGTCCGCAGGCCGAGATCGTGCAATCCCTCCTCGACGGTGAGACGGGCGGCGATCGTCGCCTCGACCCGGCGCAGGACGTCGTCCTGGTGGAGCACCGCCTCCGCCCCGGCCGCCTGGGCGAGGGCGTTGACGCTGAAGGGCTGGCGGACGGCGTCGACGGCGGCGCGGAA
>JBQCHW010000182.1:0-8771 GCA_051954315.1 Solirubrobacterales bacterium | reverse complement strand
TCCCGGTCCGCGGGATCTCGGATCTGACGGGCTTCCCCGAGATCATGGATGGGCGCGTCAAGACGCTTCACCCCAAGCTCTACGCCGGCGTGCTCGCGCTGCGCGACGACGATGACCACATGCGCTCCGCGCAGGAGCACGAGGTCGAGTTCGTCGACCTGATCTGCGTGAATCTGTATCCGTTCGAGCGCGCCGCCAACGCGCGTGGGGTACCGGAGGCCGAGGTGATCGAGAACATCGACATCGGCGGCCCGACGATGATCCGCGCCGCAGCGAAGAACCACGAGAGCGTCGCCGTGATCGTCAAACCCGAGTCCTACGACGCCGTTTGCGCGGAGCTGGAAGAGAGCGGCGGCGAGATCTCCATCACCACGCGGCACTGGCTGGCGAACGAGGCCTTCGCCCAGACCGCCCGCTACGACGCCGCGATCAGCCGCTGGTTCTCGATGGAGTACGAGGACTTCCCCGAACACCTGGCGCTCGCTTACGAGAAGGTGCTCGACCTCGCCTACGGCGAGAACCCGCACCAGCGCGCGGCGCTCTACGCGGAGTCGGGGCTGCGGACCCACATCCTCGCCCGCACCTCGAAGCTGCACGGCCGCGCCCTCTCCTTCAACAACGTGCTGGACCTCGACTCTGCGCGGGGGCTGGCCGAAGACTTCGAGCAACCGGCCTGCGTGATCGTCAAGCACAACAACCCCTGCGGAGTGGCGATCGGCGCCGACGCGCTTGAGGCCTACCTGAAGGCGCTGGCCTGCGATCCGGTCTCGGCCTACGGCGGCGTCATCGCCCTCAACCGGCCGATCGGCCGCGAACTGGCCGAGGAGCTGCACAAGAACTTCGTCGAGGTGCTCAGCGCCCCCGGCTACGAAGAGGGCGCGCTCGACGTCCTCATGCAGAAGGAGGCGATCCGAATCCTCTGCGAGGAGGAGCGCCGCCAGGCCGACCCGAGCGAACGCGACGTCAAGCGCGTGGTCGGCGGCCTGCTGATCCAGGACCGAGACGGCGACCCCGAGCCGCGGGAGATCATGGAAGCGGTCACCGGCAACGAGCCGACCGAGGAGCAGTGGCAGGACATGCTCTTCGCCTGGACCGTCAGCCGCCGCGTCCGCTCCAACGCCATCGTCATCGCCAAGGACGGCGCCACCCTCGGCATCGGCGCCGGCCAGATGAGCCGTGTCGACTCCGTCCGCCTAGCGGTAGAGAAGTGCCGCGAGGCCCGCGGCGCCGAGGCCGACAACCTCCTCAACGGCTCCGCCCTAGCCTCCGACGCCTTCTTCCCCTTCGCCGACGGCCCCGAGCTGGCGATCCAAGCCGGCACCACCAGCGTGATCCAGCCCGGCGGCTCCAAACGCGATGCCGAGGTGATCGAAGCCTGCGAGCAGGCCGGCGTCGCGATGGTCTTCACGAAGCACCGGCACTTCCGGCACTAGCGGCTGCACAGTTTCGCCCGTATCGACCAGCTGAATTGCCTGCAGTGGTGTGTCGCTTTTAAGGTATTTCTGTGTGTCCGCCTAGGAATCTTCCCGATTCAGTTGAGCCCTGGATGCCTGCACGCTTGATCCCAGTGGCCGGGATTCGAGGCCAGGACGAGCAGGAGATACGCGCCGCCTCCTCCCTCCTCGCGGTTATGGGAGCTGTCGACGAGTTCGGGAAGGCCCTGCTGAAGGAGATCGGCGCACCCGGCGGCAAGATCTCGACGTTCACGGAGATTCCACTTGAAGATCCTGACGGAAAAGTGTGGCGGCCCGACGGCGCAATCAAGGTGAAGCTCGGCAAAAGGGAGTGGAAATGCCTGGTCGAGGTGAAAACCAACAACGTCCCGTTGCCTGCCGAGCAGATCTCTACCTACCTCGACCTAGCCAAGGAACAAGGTTTTCAGGCTGTCCTCACGATCTCCAATCAGATCAGCAGTAGCCCGACTGAGGTTCCCGTAAGCGTCGATCGACGCAAGCTTCGCAAGGTAGACCTACGTCACCTCTCCTGGTGGCGGATCCTGACTGAGGCGGTCATGCAATACCAACACCGCGGTGTTCGGGATCCCGAGCAAGCGTGGATCCTCGGTGAGCTGATCGCCTACCTCGAGCACGAGAAGTCGGGTGCGATCGGCTTCGAAGACATGGGACAGAACTGGGTCCAGGTGAGAAACGCGGCTCGTGACGGGACGATCCGGGCCGGCGACGCAGGCGTGAGGGACGTGGTGGACCGCTGGGAGCAGTTCGTCGAGTACCTCTGCCTCGGATTGAGCCAGGACTTAGGTGTTGAGGTGATCTCGGCGAAATCAAAGGCTCGGGACGGCCGCGCCTGGACGGAAGAACTTTCAAGAAGGCTCGAGGCTGAGGGAATTCTTTCGGGATCGTTCCGAGTGCCGGGGGCGGTAGGGCCAATCGAGGTAGAGGCGGATCTACGTGAGCGACTCACCCGGGTGAACGTCAATGTCAGCGCACCGAAGGAAGGTCGGGCCCTGACTCGCGTCAACTGGATTCTGCGACAGCTCCGCAAGGCGCCTGATGACCTGCGGATCGAAGTTCGTTTCGCCCGCACCAGGGAGTCAACTGCGCTGCTGCTCGGAGACGCGAGGGTCAACCCGAAAAAACTGCTTTCGCCGTCCGACCCAAAGAGGGAGCCCCGAAGCTTCGCCCTGTCACTTGCTCGACCGCTCGGCACCAGACGAGGTAAGGGAGAGCGCTCGTTTGTGATCGAGACTCGACGGCAGGTCGTCAGCTTCTACGCGGACCTCGTCGAGGGTCTGACCGACTGGCACCCCAAAGCTCCAAAAATGTCGAATAAATCGACGGAAGAGAGTGGTGATCCGCGCCACGTCTTATCGGATGCTCCGGAAACCGCTCAGGTACAGGCCGAACCGAAGGGGAACCTTCCGGTCCCGCCTGTCCCCTCACCTACCTGGTCCCCACCAACGCCCTAGCTCTGCGCCGCGGCCCGCTGCTCTTCGCTGGCCCGCATTACGTGCTTGCAGACTTCCATCGGTTCGTCGGCGACGACTAGGAGCTCTTTGTCGCCGGGGGAGATCAGGCCGTGGTCCTCGAGGCCGCGGTCGATCCACTCGAGGAGGGGGTCCCAGAACTGGGAGTCCATGAGGATCACCGGGAAGTGGTAGATGCGGTGGGTCTGGATCAGGGTGAGGGCCTCGAAGAGCTCGTCGAGGGTGCCGAAGCCGCCGGGCATGATCACGAAGGCGCGGGCGAAGCGGACGAACATCAGCTTGCGGGCGAAGAAGTAGTGGAACTGGAACTGGCGGTTGACGTAGGGGTTGACCGCCTGCTCGTGCGGCAGTTCGATGTTGAGGCCGACCGAGAGGCCGCCGGCCTCGGTGGCGCCGCGGTTCGCGGCCTCCATGAGACCCGGGCCGCCGCCGGTGATCACGCTGTAGCCGTGGTTGGTGAGGCAGGCCGCGGTCTCCCGCGCGAGCTCGTACCAGCGGTGCCCCTCCTCGACCCGCGCCGAGCCGAAGATCGAGACCCCTTCATCGATGTCGCGGAGGGCGTGGAAGGCTCCGTCGATCTCCTTGCGGATGCGGTCGAGCCGGCGCTGGTCGTCGCCCTCCTTGTCGACCGGAACGCGCAGCAGATGCTCGTCGTGGCGCCCCCCGTTGCCGTTCCATCCGTCCCCGCCGACCATCGCCCAAGTAGAGCACAGAGGGTGAGGCGGGAACCGGATCGCTGCCCGTGGGCATATTGAGGAGATGGCAGATGACCTACAGCTCTGGGAGCGAGCCAAATCCGGTGACGCCGAGGCCTTCGGCGACCTCTACTCGCGCCATGCCCGAACCGTCCAGTCTTACTGCCTCTGGCGCACCGCCAACCTGCAGAGCGCCGAGGACGCGACCGCAACCGTCTTCCTCGAGACCTGGCATAAGCGGCGCCGCTTGACGCTGAGCACAGACAGCGCCGCTCCACTCCTGCTGGGGATCGCCAACAACGTCATCCGCCACCAGTGGCGGAGCCAGCGCCGCTACCGCCACGCCCTCGAGCGGGTGCGGAACGTAGGTCAGGTCCCAAGTGACCTCGAGGCTGAGGCGATCTCCCGCATCGACGCGATCGAGCAGGTGCGCCGCGGCGGCGAAACGATTCGGCAGCTGCCGCGGCGCGAGCGCGAGGTGTTGGCGCTGCTTGCTTGGAGCGACCTCTCCTACGGGGAGATCGCCGAGGCCCTTGGCCTGCCGATCGGCACCGTGCGCTCCCGCATCGCCCGGGCGCGGACCCGCCTCGGAGACGCCTTTCCCGAAATGACCGAAACCAGAGAAGCGGAGGAAGTCCTATGAGCGATTCCAAGCCCGACCTTTCGCCGCTGCTCCCTGACGACGCCACTCTGGAGGCGCGACGTGCAGTGCTCGTCGACGCAGTCGCCTCCGGCGAGCCGGATCCGCAGCCCTCCTCCGGGTGGTCGCGGCGCGTGCCGCGGCTGGCCCTGGGCGCAGCGATGGCACTGGCGGTTGTCGTGGCGGTGCTTGTCTTCCGCGCCGGCGGCGATCCGACTCCGGCGGCGTTTGCGGTCGAACCACGGGAGGGCGGCGGGGTGAGGATCCGGGTCTACAGCCTCGAAGACGCCGCCGGTCTGGAAGAGGCTTTGAGAGACGCCGGGATCCGGGCGCAGGTGACCTGGCTGCGCCCAGGAATGACCTGCGACGAAACGCGCTTCGCTCCTTCGGTCGCGAAGTTGCCCGGCGGCGGCAGCCTCGGCGGCGTCGAGATGGGCGGGCCGGGAACCTTGACGATCTCGGTCGCCAGCACCCAGAGCGCGCGGCGGAACCCCCAAGCGAACATCAACCTCGACCCCGCCGCCTTCGGCCCGGACCAGAGCGTGGTGCTCTACGGGTCCCCCAAGCCGTTCGGCGGTGACCCCGAGGGCGGATACGAAGCTCACTTTCAGGTAGCCGAAGGGCCGGTCCCGCCCTGCAAGGCGGTTTCGGCGCCGGCAGGAAGCGTCGGCTCGATCCCGGTTCCGCCGGGCGCCGAAGCCAAGCTGCTGGACCTCACGCCTCCCGGTCCCGGCCAGTTCCTCTACACGAAGACGAAGGTCCTTCAGCTGCAGGGCTGGGATGCCGACGGGCCAGGCGCGGGGACGAAAGCCGACCCCAGATACTTCACGGCGAACCTGCTGGGCCCCGAGAGCAACGCGCTGCCGGCGCGAGTCTCGACGCTGAAGGAAGTTTGGATGGAGCGGAACGGGACGACCCGCGAGCGGGAAGCCCTCGACGGAGTCGAGTTCCTCTCTGCTGCCGACCAGAAACGATGGGAAGAGGCGGGCTCCCCACCTCCCTTCGCCTACGACCCGGCGGAGCACCAGGTGAAGCGAGACGCCGCTGGTCGCCCCCTCAAGGAGTACGCATCGCGATCCTGGCGAGGAAGTCACGAATTCGCCAACCTCCCCAAGCTCTCCCGGCTCTCGACCGAGCCGGCGGCCCTGAGGCAGGCGATCGAAAACCAGCAGGAAGGCAGCCCGTCGGCCAGTGCTGCGCCCGCTTCCTCGGAACGGGGCGGGGCAACGGCCGAGCGGCTGCTGGAGATCCTCGCTGAACCGATCACCAGCTCCGCCCTACGCGCGGCCGCGATCGGCGCCCTCGCCGAAATACCGGGCATCGAGCTACAACACGACGTCGTCGACGGCGCCGGGCGCCGCGGTGATGCGATCGCCTGGAATCGCGAGCGAGGGTTCGGTCACCAGATCATCTTCGACCCCCACAGCTTCGACCTCCTTTCCGAAGCCGAAGTGATCTTCAACGCGAAAGCCGCGGAATATCCCGGCGTCCCCGACGGCACCGTCTATCGGGAAACCGTCTACCTGGGATCCGGGATCGTCGACTCCGACCATGAACGGCCATCGCATGCGGGCCATTGAGAAGCTCGTCGCCGGGGTCTCCTGCTTCCTCGCGATCGCGCTGGCTGGATCCCTCGTTGCGCCTCTCAGCGGTGCGGCGGCGGCGAACTGGACCCTCCGCCAGCTGCCGCCGCAACCGCTCGATGACGGATCGACCTCACAGATAGTCCTCTATGGGGCCTCCTGTCCGAGCGATTCCCTCTGCCTCGCCGTCGGGCCCTTCGACACGATCGCCAGTTCGCGGGCGCCGGCCGGGGGCGCCGACCAGTGGCACGTCGTTCATCCGAAGTACGACGAGCCGAAGCAGGCATGTTTGGAAGAAGACCAGCCGGAGGGCTTCTGCGACTCGCCCCGCGGGACGATCCGCGGCGTCTCCTGCGCCACCGAGAGCCTCTGCGTCGCGGTCGGGTACGAAGGCTCGGTCTTCACCTCGACCGACCCGGCCGGCGGCGCGAACGCATGGAGGGTCAGCGACCTGAACGAAGGACCCGGCGCCTCACATCTCACCGGAGTGTCGTGTCCTTCCCCCTCCTTCTGCGCCGCGGTGTCCGGCGGATACGGCGGATCGACGGGAAGGGTCTTCACCTCGACCGACCCCGCGGGCGGCAAGTGGCAGACGATCCAGCTCGGCGGCTCCCCCGATCTCCGCGGCGTCTCCTGCGCCACCGCCTCGCTCTGCGTCGCCGTCGCCGACGAAGGACGGAGCTTCGTCTCCAGCAATCCCACCGCCGGCGCCTCCGCCTGGCGCCAGGCCGCCTCCCCCACCCCGCGCGACCTCTTCGCGGTCTCCTGCGTAGCGGCGACCCTCTGCGCTGCCGGGGACGCCGGCGGCAACATCCTCACTTCGACCGACCTGACAGGAGGCGGGAGCTTCGCGGTGGCCAAGGCCGGCAGCTCTGTCCAGATCACCGGCCTCACCTGCCCAGAGATCAGCAACTGCGTCGCCGTCACCAACAACGCAGACGTCCTCACCTCGACCGATCCGACCGGCGGCTCGGAGGCCTGGACCTTCGAGAACCTGGTCCCGTTCGAAGCCGTGGGCACTGGCGGCAGCTCCTTCGTCAAGAACGCCCTCTTCGGGGCCTCTTGCGCCTCTACCTCGCTCTGCGTCCTGGTCGGCGCTGAGAGCCGCATCTTCACCGCCGCCGACCCCTTCGCCGCCCCGACCCCGTCCGCCACCCAAGAACCGGGCGAGAGCGGCCGGTTGCGACCGCGCACGGTAATCCTCTTCGCCGAGGGCTTCTGGAAGAACAGTGTCACCCACCGCCATCGCGTCAAAGCGCGCTTCCGCTTCTACTCGCGTGACGGCGCCCACGGTTTTGTCTGCAAACCCGACAGCGGCCGGTGGCGCCGCTGTCGATCACCCTTGCGCTACTGGGCGCCGACTGGACGCCATGCCCTTCGTGTCCGCGCGATCGGTCGCACCGGCCTGCGTGGCCCGGCGGCAACCCTGCGCTTCAGGGTGATCCATCGCTAGCGCAACGAATTGCCTCCCATCTCTGATCGAAGCGGAGAAAGCCGGTGGCCGCGGCGGTGAAGTAGCCGCAGCGATCTTCTGTTAGCCGCAGCCAAAGAAAGCCAATGCCCCCGGCGGGACTCGAACCCGCGCCGCGCGGCTTAAAAGGCCGCCGCTCTAACCAGCTGAGCTACAGGGGCAGATGACCAAGGGTAGAGCCTTGGCCTTGAACTGCGTCGCCTAGCCGGCGGGCAGGTACTTCGGGGCCTTGCCGCTCGAGTTGACGGAGCTGCCCGGCTTGTCGACGGCCACGCAAACCGCGGTCACGGTCATCGTCGGGCCGGATTCGTACCAGGAGTAACCGGTCGCCGTCCAGCCGGTCCGCAATGGGCTCGGGCCGCTGCTGTTGACGGTGCCGCGGTTCTCGTCGCTCAGGGTCGCGCCGCCGCCGATCGCATACATGCCCGTCGGGCAGTTCGCAGTTGCTGGAGAGGGGATGAAGCTGAGCTCCAAGGTCGTCGACTCGTACTGGACGCTGGCCAGGGCCGCAGCGCTGACCGTGAGGGTCTTCTCGTCGATCTGCGTGCCGGTCAGGGAGTTCGGCTTGACCTGGTTGCCGGTGAGGGTCTTCGGCTTGATCCGGTTGGCCGGGACCGACTTCGGCTTGATCCGGTTGCCCGGCAGCGAGCTCTTCTTGATCTGCTTGCCGTTGATCTTCCCGGCTGCGTAGACGGTGCCGCCGAGCGCGATGAACAGCGCCAAGCAGGCGACTACGTTCGAGAACGAGAGGAACTTCGGAACTCTGGCCATCGATCAATCTCCCTTAATAAGGCACGTGCGATTGCTTGAAACCTATTGCCTAGGAGAGATCCGGGAGGCCTTCGTAGGCGGTCGACGACTCGGCGTGGGTGCGGCGGGGGATGCGGCCGGCGCGGCGGGCGAGGTCGCCGGCTTCGACGCCGCGGCGCAGGGCAGTGGCCATCGCGACCGGGTCCTCGGCGCCGAAGATGGCGCTGGCGGCGAGGACGGCGTCGCAGCCGAGCTCGATCGCCTGGGCGGCGTCGGAGGCGGTTCCGATCCCGGCGTCGAGGACGACCGGCACCTCGGCGCGCTCGGTGATGATCGCGATGTTGTACGGGTTGCGGATGCCGGCGCCGGAGCCGATCGGCGAGCCGAGCGGCATCACCGCGGCGCAGCCAGCCTCCTCGAGGCGGCGGGCGAGGATCGGGTCGTCGTTGGTGTAGGGGAGGACGGTGAAGCCGTCGGCGACGAGCTGCTCGGCGGCGTCGAGGAGCTCGACCGCGTCGGGGAAGAGGGTGCGGTCGTCGCCGATCACCTCGAGCTTGATCCAGTCGGTCGCGAAGGCCTCGCGGGCGAGCCTGGCGGTGCGGACCGCGTCGCGGGCGGTGTAGCAGCCGGCGGTGTTGGGGAGGACGAAGAGGCCGAGCCGGTCGATCACGTCGAGGACGGAGCCCTC
>JBQCHW010000181.1:0-8646 GCA_051954315.1 Solirubrobacterales bacterium | reverse complement strand
CCGTTGGAGATCGAGCCGATCACCAGGGCCCCGAGCAGCGCCGTCCAGACCGAGCCGCGGCCCCCGAAGAGGCTGGTCCCGGCGATCACCGGGCCGGCTATCGCCAGCAGCAGGAGTTCGTTGCCGCCGGAGTTCTGGTTGACCGCGAACAGCCGCGAGGCAGCCATCACGCCGCCGATCGCCGCCATCGAGCCGGAGATCGTGAAGACGGCGACCCGGACCGCGTTGACGCGGATGCCGGCGCGCCTGGCCGCCTCGGCGTTGCCGCCGACGGCGAAGACGTGGCGGCCGAAGGTGGTTCGCTTGGCGACGTACTCCATGCCGACGACGAAGCCGAGCAGGATCATCACCGCCAGCGGCACCCCGCGGTCGGAGTTGAGGATCGCGACGGCGGCGATGACGATCGCCGAGAGGAAGACGAAACGGATGATCAGCGGTAACGGCCCACCGTCGCCGAGCCCAGCAGAGACCCGTTTGCGGTAGCCCATCGCCAGCACGGCGCCGTAGGCGGCGATGACGATCGCGGCGAAGATCCAGCCGACGGTGTCGGAGTAGAAGGTGTTGGCGAGGCCGGTGATCTTCGGGTCGTTGATGTTCAGCGACCCGGTCTTGCCCAGCACCTGCAGCAACGCCCCTTCCCAAGCCAATAACCCCGCCAGGGTGACGACGAACGAGGGGACGACGAAGCGGCTGAACAGCGAGCCCTGGAGGAACCCGATCGCGGCCCCGGTGGCGACCGCGGCGGCAATCGCCAGATACGCGTTCCAGCCGTGGTTGACGCTCAAGACCGCCATCACCGCCGCCGAGAGGCCGCTGACGGCGCCGACCGAGAGGTCGATCTCGCCCAGCAGCAGCACGTAGACGATCCCGACCGAGATCAACCCGATCGTGGTGATCTGCAGCATCAGGTTGGTCAGGTTCTGAGCTGAGAGGAAGCGGTCTTCCTGGACCTGGAAGATGATCGCGATCACGACCAGGCCGAGCACCACCCGGATCGAGCCGAGATCGCCCTGGACGAGGCGGCGCAGGGTCTGGGCGGTGGTCGAGTGCTCCTCCGACCCCTTGTCGACGGTCGCTGCCTCGGTCGTCATGCCCGCTCCTCCCCTTCGCCCGCTTGATTCGGTTGCTCCTGGCCCTGTGGCTCGTGGTTCTTCTCGCGGCCGTCGCCGACGCCGGTGATCGCCGCGACCACGTGCTCCTCGGTCGCTTCCTCGGCCTTGAACTCCCCGGCCGCCTTGCCCAGCCGCAGGACGAAGACCCGGTCGCAGATCGCGAAGACGTCGGCGAGGTTGTGGCTGATCACCACCACGCCGAGTTCGCGCTCGCGCAGTTTCCGGATCAGCTCCAGGACCTGCCTGGTCTGCGGCACGCCGAGCGCCGCGGTCGGCTCGTCGAGCATCACGACTTTCGGCTCGCCGAGCAGCGAGCGGGCGACCGCGACCTGCTGGCGCTGCCCGCCGGAAAGGGTGCCGACCTCCGAGCGCAGGCTCGGGATCGTCACCGCCAAGTTCGAAAGCAGGTCCGCCGTCTCGTGCTCCATCTTCACCTCGTCGAGCTGGCGGGAGACCTGGCCCGGGCCGGGCGCGACCTCCTCGCGGCCGAGGAAGAGGTTGGAGACGACGTCGAGGTTGTCGCAGAGCGCGAGGTCCTGGTAGACGGTGGCGATCCCGAGGTCGGTCGCGTCCTGCGGACCGCGGATCTTGACCTCCTTCCCCTCGAAGCGGATCGTGCCCTCGTCGGCCGGATTGATGCCGGCGATCGCCTTGACCAGCGTCGACTTGCCGGCGCCGTTGTCGCCGACGAGGCCCACGACCTCGCCGGCGCTGACGGCGAAGTCGACCCGGTCCAACGCTTGGACCGGGCCGAATCGCTTGCTTATGCCCTCCAGCTCGAGGAGCGGAGTGCCGTTCGCGGCCATATCAGCCGTTGATTCCCGCTTCTTTGCAGTCGGCCGCGTAAGGGCCGGTGCACAGTTCAGACGGTTTGACGAATTCGTCTTTGATCACGGTGTCTTTCATGTTGTCCTTGGTCACCGCGATCGGTTCCAGCAGCACCGACGGGACGTCGGTTTTGCCGTTGTTGACTTCTTCGGTGACTTTGTCCTGCGGGACTTCTTCGCCTTCCAGCAGGGCGACCGCGATTTCGGCGCTGATTTCCGTCTGCGGCGGAATCGCCTTGTACACGGTCATGTATTGCTGGCCAGCGAGGATCCGCTGGAGACCGGCGACCGTCGCGTCCTGACCGGTGACCGGCCGTTCTTCGGGGTTGATGCCGGCGCCTTTCATCGCCGCGATCGCGCCGCCGCCGGTGTCGTCGTTGGCGGCGTAGATGCCCCAGAACCCGTCGTTGCCGAGCGAGGTGATCGCCTGCTGGGCCTCGCGCTGGGCGTTTTCGGCGGTCCAGCCGGGGGTGTCGTATTCCTTCGCGACCTTGACGCCGGCTTCTTCGAAGCCCTTGTTCGAGCCTTTCTTGAACAGCGCCGCGTTCGGGTCCGCCGGGTCGCCGTTGATCTTGATGATCGGGCCTTCGGCGTGGCCGTCTTCTTTCAGTTTTTTCGACAGCGATTCGGCCTGCAGTTCGCCGACTCGTTCGTTGTCGAAGGAGACGTAGGCAGCGACTTCGGCGTTTTCGATCAGGCGGTCATAGGAGAGGACCGGCACGCCTTGAGCGTTGGCTTTTTCGGCGATCGAGGCAGCCGATTTGGAGTCCATCGGGTCGAGGATCATCACTTCGGCGCCCTTGGTCAGGGCCGCTTCGCCCTGGGACTGCTGCTTTTCGGCATCGCCGCCGGCGTTGAAGTAGATGACTTCGCATTCCGGGCAGTCTTCGGAGACCGCTTTTTCGATCCCCGGTTTGTCATTGGTTTCGTAGCGGGGCGTTTCGTTTTCCGGGAGCAGGAGGGCGATCGTCCCACCGCCGCCACCGCCGCTTTCACCGCCGCCACTGCTGGTGCTGTCCCCGCCGCCGCCGCAACCAACGGCGACCAGGGCGATGACGGCAAGGCCCGCTACCGCGAACCAAACCCGTGAACTCAATGCTGACATCGGTTCCCTCCTCTGTTGGTGGCCCCCCGCTCCCGCGAGATGCACTACCCACCTTAAGCGCTTCCATGCGCGGAAACCAGGGGTTTCTGCTTAATCGGGTGGCTTAGGCCGCTGCGGACAACTCGCGTTTTGCGGCGCGCCGTTTCGTCTTCGCGGGGACGACGAGGTCGCGGAGGAAGCTGCCGGTGTAGGAGCCGGATACCGCGGCGACCTGCTCGGGCGTGCCGGTGGCGACGATCTCGCCGCCGCCTTCGCCCCCCTCCGGGCCGAGGTCGACTAGCCAGTCGGCGGTCTTGATCACGTCGAGGTTGTGCTCGATGACGACGACGGTGTTGCCGGCGTCGACCAGGCGCCCGAGGACGTCGAGCAGCCGCTGCACGTCGGCGAAGTGGAGGCCGGTGGTCGGCTCGTCGAGGATGTAGAGGGTGTCGCCGGTGGCGACTTTGGAGAGCTCGGTCGCCAGCTTGACCCGCTGCGCCTCACCGCCGGAGAGCGTCGTCGCCGGCTGCCCGAGCCGGATGTAGCCGAGGCCGACGTCGTTGAGGGTGCGCAGGCGGCGGGCGATCTTCGGCACGTTCTCGAAGAACTCGACCCCCTCGGCCACCGACATCTCCAGCACGTCGGCGATGTTCTTGCCTTTGAACCGGACCTCGAGCGTCTCGCGGTTGTAGCGCTTGCCGTGGCACTGCTCGCAAGGGACGTAGACGTCGGGCAGGAAGTGCATCTCGATCTTGATCTGGCCGTCGCCCTTGCAGACCTCGCAGCGGCCGCCCTTGACGTTGAAGGAGAAGCGGCCCGGCTTGTAGCCGCGCGCCCGCGCCTCCTGGGTCTGGGTGAAGAGCGAGCGGATGTGGTCGAAGACGCCGGTATAGGTGGCCGGGTTCGAGCGCGGCGTGCGGCCGATCGGCGACTGGTCGATATTGATGATCTTGTCGATCTGGCTGAGGCCGTCGATGCCGTCGTGCGAGCCGGGGCGCAGTTTCGCCTGGTGCAGGCGGTTGGCGACCGCGTGATGGAGGGTCTCGTTGACCAGCGTCGACTTGCCCGAGCCGGAGACGCCGGTGACGCAGCAGAAGACCCCGAGCGGGAACTCGACGTCGACGTCCTTGAGGTTGTGTTCGCGGGCGCCGCGGACGACCAGCTCGCCAGTTGACTTGCGCCGTTCCTTCGGCACCTCGATCTTTTTCTTGCCGGAGAGGTACTGCCCGGTCAGCGAGCTCGGGTTTTTCGAGACCTGTTTGGGAGTGCCGGCGGCGATCACGTGGCCGCCGTGCTCGCCGGCGCCGGGACCGAGGTCGACGAGGTGGTCGGCGGCCATCATCGTCCCCTCGTCGTGCTCGACCACGATCACCGAGTTGCCGAGGTCGCGGAGGCGGTCGAGGGTGGCGATCAGCTTCTCGTTGTCGCGCTGGTGCAGCCCGATCGAGGGCTCGTCGAGCACGTACATGACCCCCACCAGGTGCGAGCCGATCTGGGTCGCCAGCCGGATCCGCTGCGCCTCACCGCCGGAGAGCGTGCGGGCCGAGCGGGCCAGCGAGAGGTAGCCGATGCCGACGTTCTCGAGGAAGGAGAGCCGCTCGGTGATCTCGCGCACGATCAGCCGCGCGATCGCCCGCTCGGTCTCGGTCATCTCCAGGCTGCGGATCCACTCCGCCGCCGCGTGGGCGGAGAGGTCGCTGTACTCGGCGATGCTGAGGCCGCCGACCCTGACCGCGAGGCTCTCGGGCCGCAGCCGCGCCCCCTTGCAGGCGGGGCAGGGCTGCTCGGCCATGTAGCCCTCGATCCGCTCGCGGTTTGACTCCGAGTCGGTCTCTTCGTAGCGCCGCTGCAGGTTGTTGACGATCCCCTCGAAGCGAACCTTGTAGGAGCGGCGACGGCCGAAGCGGTTGGTGTAGGAGACGTGATGGCGTTCCTCGCCGGTCCCGTAGAGGAAGATCTCCCGCTCCTCGTCGGTCAGCTTCGACCACGGCTTGTCGACGTCGACGTCGTAGGCCTCAGCGACCGAGGCGACCAGCCGCTTCCAGTAAGCGCTGATGCCGCGGTTCCACGGCTGCAGGGCGCCCTCGGCGAGTGAGAGCGTCGGGTCGGGGACGACCAGCTCGGGGTCGATCACCCGCTGGAAGCCGAGGCCGTGACAGCGGTCGCAGGCGCCGTGCGGCGAGTTGAAGGAGAAGATCCGCGGCTCCAGCTCGGGAATCGAGGTGCCGCAGTTGAGGCAGGCGAACTGCTCCGAGAAGAGCATGACCCCGCCGGGGTGCTCGCCGCCCTTGGTCCCGGCGGCGCCCTTGCCCTCGATGATCTCGACTTCCACTAGTCCGGCTGCCAGCCCAGCGGCCGCTTCAACCGACTCCGAAAGCCGGCGCCGCAGGTCGTTCTTCATCACCAGCCGGTCGACGACGATCGAGACGTCGTGTTTGTACTTCTTGTCGAGCTCGATCTTCTCGTCGAGGCGCAGCAGCTCGCCGTCGATTTTGGCCCGCGAGTAGCCCTCGAGCCGCATCTGGTCGAGCAATTTCCCGTACTCGCCTTTGCGGCCGCGAACCACCGGCGCCATCACCATGAATTTGGTCCCGTCCTCCAGCGTCATCAGCCGGTCGACGATCTGCTCCTGGGTCTGACCGCTGATCTCCTCGCCGCACTCGGGGCAGTGCGGCGTCCCGATCCGCGCCCACAGCAGCCGCAGGTAGTCATAAATCTCGGTCACCGTTCCGACCGTCGAACGCGGGTTTCTGGAAGTGGTCTTCTGATCGATCGAGATCGCCGGCGAAAGCCCCTCGATCGAGTCGACGTCGGGCTTCTCCATCAGCCCGAGGAACTGCCGCGCGTAGGCGGACAGCGACTCCACGTACCGCCGCTGGCCCTCGGCGTAGATCGTGTCGAAGGCAAGGCTCGACTTCCCGGACCCGGAAAGGCCGGTGATCACGATCAGCGCGTCGCGGGGCAGCTCGAGATCGACGTCCTTGAGGTTGTGCTCCCGGGCGCCGGAGATGACGATTCGGTCAGAGGCAGCCACTCACACCGATTCTAGCCAGGCGAACAGATGTTCCCTAAAGGGCAGCCGCGAGTTTGCGGCGGTAGATGCGGGATGTGGGGTCGGCGGGGTCAGACTCGTCGAGGATGCCGACGATGGCGCGGCGGAGGAGATCGCGGGCCTCGTCGGCGTCGAGGTCCCCGTTGAGACCGTCGCCGTCATGCGAGAGTTCGCCCAGGGTTGCGATCAGGCGCTCCAGTGCGGCGTCGCGCTCGCCGCGGTCGAGGGCGGCGAAAGCGTCGCCGGCGAGGCCGGCGTTGGTGAGGCGGACGCGGGCGGCGATGCCGGCGGCGCCGAAGTCGCCCTCGTGGTCTGCGACCGCTTCCAGCGCCTCGTCCTCCGCCCCGCGCGCCAGCCGCGCTTTGGCGAGGGCGACGGCGATGTCGGCTCGGCCGGGCTCGAGTTCAGAAGCCTCTCGCAGCGAGAGCTCATCGCCCGCCACAGCCAGCTCGTCGGCTCGCGAGGGCACGAGCTTGTCGAAAAAGGCCTCGACCTGCCGCGGCGGCAACGCCCCGGTGAATTCGTGGATCACCTTGCCATCACGGAAAGCCTTGACGGCTGGGATCCCCTGGACCCTGAACAGGGCCGCCAGCTGCTGGTTGGCGTCGACGTCGACCTTGACCAGCTCGACCTTGCCCTGCCGTGATGCCTCCGCCGCTTCCAGGGCCGGACTAAGGGCTTTACACGGGCCGCACCAGTCAGCCCAGAAGTCGACCACCACCGGCAGCTCGTGAGAACGCTGAAGTACTAGCTGGTCGAAGGTTTCTTCGTTGGCTGGAGCGGACACAATTCGACTTTAGAACGGGTTTTCAGAAGGGAAAGGCCGATTGCCTCTCAGCGGGTGACAACTTCTGAAGATAGAGACTCGCGGAAACTACGCCCCCGCCGTCATCCCATCCAAGTCCCGCCGCAGCTCGCGCAGCTCGTCGCGGATTCGCCCTGCCTCCTCGAAGCGGAGGTCGTCGGCGGCGGCCAGCATCTCCTCCTCCAGCGCCACGATCGTCTTCTCCAGCTCCTCCGGGGAGGCGAATTCCTCGGCCCGTTTGCGGCGGCGTTTGCGCGGCGCCCGATCCTCCATCGCCAGGAACTCGGCCATCTCGGAGATCCCTTTGCGGACGGTCTCCGGCGTGATCCCGTGCTCCTTGTTGTAAGCGAGCTGGATCGCCCGGCGGCGGTCCGTCTCGCGCATCGCCGCCCGCATCGCTTCGGTCTCCTTGTCGGCGTACATCACCACCCGCCCGTTGACGTTGCGCGCCGCCCGCCCGATCGTCTGCACGAGGCTGGTCTCGCCGCGCAGGAAACCCTCCTTGTCGGCGTCGAGGATCGCCACCAGCGAGACCTCGGGCAGGTCGAGCCCCTCGCGCAGGAGGTTGACGCCGACGAGGACGTCGTACTCCCCCAGCCGCAGGTCGCGGATGATCTGGATCCGTTCCAGGGTGTCGACCTCTGAGTGCAGGTAGCGCACCTTGACCCCGTACTCGAGCAGGTAGGCGGTCAGGTCCTCGGCCATCTTCTTGGTCAGGGTGGTGACCAGGGTCCGCTCTTTGTTCGCCGCCACCTTCTTGACCTCGTTCATCAGGTCGTCGATCTGGTTCCTGGTCTCGCGCAGCTCGATCTCCGGGTCGACGATCCCGGTCGGGCGGACGATCTGCTCGACCGTGCGGCTCGCTTCGGCCTTCTCGAACGGCCCCGGCGTCGCCGAGACCATCACCAGCTGGTTCACCCGGGCCATGAACTCGTCGAATTTGAGCGGCCGGTTGTCCATCGCCGAGGGCAGCCGGAAGCCGTAGTCGACCAGCGAGCGCTTGCGCGACTGGTCGCCCTCGTACATGCCGCCGATCTGCGGGATCGTCTGGTGGCTCTCGTCAACGAAGACGACGAAGTCGTCGGGGAAGTAGTCGATCAGGGTGTGCGGCGGGCTCCCGGCCGGACGGCCGTCGAGGATCCGCGAGTAGTTCTCGATCCCGGAGGTGAAGCCGAGCTCCTTGATCATCTCGAGGTCGTACATCGTCCGCTGCCGCAGCCGGTGCGCCTCGAGCTGCTTGCCTTCCGTTTCCAGCTCCTTGGTCCGGGATTCCAGTTCGGCGCGGATCTCGTCGACGGCGCGGTCGACGGTCTCGTCTTTGGTCACGTAGTGCGAGGCCGGCCAAACCGAGACGTGGTCGATCACGTCGAGGACCTCGCCGGTCAGCGGGTCGAAGTGCTGGATCCCCTCGATCTCGTCGCCGAAGAGCTGGATCCGATAGGCCGACTCGGCGTAGGAGGGCATGATCTCCAGCACCTCGCCGCGGACCCGGAAGGCGCCGCGGCCCAGCACCTGGTCGTTGCGCTGGTACTGCATCTTCACCAGCTTGCGGAGGACGTCGTCGCGGTCGATCTCCTTGCCGACCTGGAAGAGCTGCATTTTTTCGTTGTAGACCTGCGGCGAGCCGATCCCGTAGATGCAGGAGACCGAGGCGACGATGATCACGTCGCGGCGGGCGAACAGGGCCGCGGTGGCGGCGTGGCGCAGCCGGTCGATCTCGTCGTTGATCGAGGAGTCCTTCTCGATGTAGAGGTCCTGGGCGGGGA
>JBQCHW010000180.1:0-2609 GCA_051954315.1 Solirubrobacterales bacterium | reverse complement strand
GATGACTTCGCTAATCAAGTCACGCAGCTGATCCAGCGCTGAGGAGCTGTTTATCTTCAGAGCCTGCTCGCCGAGCTGAACGCCTTCGAGATCGTGATAGTCGATCGGAGGGACGACAAGCGGGACATGGACCTTTTGTTGAACCCATACCGCCCCTGCCTCAGCGAGGCAGAAGCGGCTCTCGTAGTAGGAGGGCGTTAAGAGAAGGACAGCCATAGCCGCGTCGTCGAGGGTCTCTCTGATGGCATCAACGAATTGGATCCCGATTGGAAGCGCCCCCGGTCGCGCCGTCACGAAGATTTGTCCCTCCGAGAGGTCGCAACCTAGCCGCAGGAAATTAACTAGAGCGTTCGCGAGACCGGCATCCGGCACAGCAAAGCTGAGAAAGATCCGGCGGTCTGTCCCGTCCGTAGCCATTGAGGAATCAGGAGATCGGCGGCCGGGCGTCCGCCCAGGGCCGCTCGGCCTCGATCTGGGCGGCGAGGGAGAGCAGGGTCGCCTCGTCGCCGGGGCGGCCGATCACCTGGATCGAGAGCGGCATGCCCTCCGGTGAGAAGCCGGCGGGGACAGCCATCGCCGGGTTGCCGAGGTGGTTCCAGGGGACGCAGTAGGGATAGAAGCGGCCCATCCCGAGGACGGTTTGCAGGGCGCCCTTGCCCTCCCAGCGGCGGACCGGCAGGGCGGTGCCGCCCATCACCGGCATCAGGAGGACGTCGTGGTCCTCGAAGATCGCGTTGACCCGCGCCTGTTCGGCGGGCCGTCGGGCGATGATCTGCCGGTATAGGGCCTCCGGCAGGATCTTGCCGAGACGGCCGAAGCCGCGGGTGCGCCGTTCCAGCCGCTCGGGGTGCGGCACTTCCTCGACGGTCTCCGCCACCCCTTTGAGGAAGCGGGCGGAGATCGCGTCGCCGATCGACCCCCAGTCGGGGTCGCGCGGGGCGACGTCGTGGCCGAGCGAGCGCAGCAGCTCCGCTCCGTCGGCGACCGCCTGCTTCGCCTGGTCGTCGACGGTCGGCGGCAGCATCGCCCGCGGGGCCAGGGTCGAGTAGGCGATCCGCAGCTTGCCGGGCGGCGTCTGCGCCGCCTCGACGAAGGGGCGATCCGGGGGCGGCGGCGCTTCGGCCTCGCTCGAGCCGCCGGCGATGATGTCGAGCCAGAGCGCCGAGTCGAAGACGTTGCGGCTGACGGAACCGAGCACGGCCATCCCCCGCCAGCCCTCTTTTACCGGCGCCAGTGAGGCGCGGCCGCGAGAAGGCTTGATGCCGAAGAGGCCGCAGGAAGCGGCGGGGATCCGGATCGAGCCGGCGCCGTCGCCGGCGGAAGCGATCGGCACCAGACCGGCGGCCACGGCGGCTGCGGAGCCGCCGCTCGAGCCGCCCGGGGTGCGCTGCGGATTCCAGGGGTTGCGGGTGACGCCATAGGTGGCCGACTCGCTAAAGCCGCAGATCGCCAACTCCGGCAGCAGGGTAAGCCCGACGATGATCGCCCCCGCCTCGCGCAGGCGCCGCACCATCTCCGAATCGGCTTTGGCGGGCTCACTGAAGCCGTCGGTGCCGTGGGTATTGACCTCGCCGGCAACGTCGACTTCGTCCTTGATCGCGATCGGCACCCCGAGGAGGGGCCGCTCCTCCCCGGCCGCGACCCGGGCCTCGGCCTGCTCGGCTTCCAGCAGCGCCTTCTCGGCGAAGACCCTGCGAAACGAGTTCAGCTCGGGGTCGAGGCGCGCGATCCGGTCGAGGCTGAGCTGCACCAGCTCCTTCGGCGAAACCTCGCCGGCCCGGACCATCTGCGCCTGCCGGGCCGCCCCGACAAACGCCAGCTCGTCTCCACCCTGGCTCACCAGCCAATCCTATGCCTTGGCCGGCTCGGGCTCCTCGCTCGTGTGCTCGAATGAGAGGTCGGGCAGGGCGCGGTCGAGCCAGCTCGGCATCCACCAGTTCCAGCGACCCATCAGCTTCATCGCCGCCGGCACGAGGATCAGGCGGACGAGGGTGGCATCGAGGGCGATCGCGATCGCCGAGCCGAGGCCCATCTCCTTGATCGAGGGGACGCCGGTGAGGACGAAGACGAAGAAGACCGCCGACATGATCAGCGCCGCCGAGGAGATCGTGCGGGCGCTGGTCGAGAGGCCCTCGGCGACGGCGCGTTCGTTGTCGCCGTGGGCCATGTAGCGCTCGCGGATCCGCGACATCAGGAAGACCTCGTAGTCCATCGAGAGGCCGAAGACGACGGCGAAGATCAGCGGCACGTTGATCGTGTCGATCCCGCCCTGGCTTTCGAAGCCGAGGAAGCCGTCGAGCCAGCCCCACTGGAAGATCGCCACAAGGATGCCGAAGGCCGCCCCGATCGAGAGCAGGTTCATCAGCACCGCCTTCAGCGGCAGCAATAGCGAGCGCAGCATCACCATCAGCACGAGGAAGCTGAGGGCGAGGACGAAGAGGACGATCTTCCACATCGAGCCGCCGATCTGGTCGCGGACGTCGTGGCTGCGGGCGGTTTCGCCGCCGACATTGACTTCGGCCCGATGCGCCAGCGCCGAGGCGGGAACGACGGAACTGCGCAGACGCTCGACCAGCGCCATCGCCGCGTCGGACTCGCTCGACGCGCTC
>JBQCHW010000179.1:0-13748 GCA_051954315.1 Solirubrobacterales bacterium | reverse complement strand
TTGGAGCAGCATCAAGGTGCCGATTCTGACCGCGGTCATGCGGGCTGAGGGAGAAGCGCTTGACGCAGAAGAGGAAGCGTGGGCCTCGAGCGCCCTGACCGCGTCCGACAATGAAGCCGCGGCGGCGCTGTTCGGCCGTCTCGAAGAAAAGTACGGCGGCCTCACCGGAGCGAGTCAGGCCGTCGAAGGGGTCCTGGAAGACGCCGAAGATACGACCACGACGGTCGCGACCGCCCCGCCGCCGCCCGGGGCCGTCTCCACTTACGGCCAGACGGAGTGGTCGTTGTTCGACTCAGTCCAGTTCTACGGGAGGCTGGTCGACGGGTGCCTGCTCGAGCCTGGCGGCACGGAATATGTCGAAGGCCTGATGGAATCAGTGATCCCGGAACAACGCTGGGGGCTCGGCGAAGCCGGATTCCCAGGTGCATGGCATGTCGGAATGAAGGGCGGTTGGGGACCAGAGCCCAGCGGCGTCTACCTGGTTCGCCAGTCGGGCTTCATCCGTGACGGGGACCGGGGGGTCGTGGTGGCGATGATGGCGATAGACGACTCCGGCAGCTACCCCGCGGGAGCTAACGACCTGACGCAGATGGCTCAGTGGCTGGCAGGCGAACTGAAGGGTCTCGGACCGCCGGTCTCGCACTGCTAGCTCAGCCTTCGGGAGGGGCGAGGTACACCCTGACGCCGCTGTGGCTGGTGCAGATAGCCGGCGCCGTGCCAGCGCAATCAAAGCTGACTTCTTCGCCGCTTTGGGGATCGAGCGCGGTCACGGTGGCCGCGCCGGATTCGTCATAGGCGGCGAGGACGTTCTTACCGAGGAAGCAGGACCCTCCTTCGACGGTGACCTCGACGTTGCACTGGACGGGTCCCGAAGCCGCCGCCGGGCTGGTTCTCACGGTGTCGCCTGCCTTCGGCTTTGCGGCGTCCGGGCGGCTCGGCTGGCGGGCGGAGGAGGTGATGCTGTCGCTGCCGCTCGTCAGTACCAGGGAGAGGGCGATCAAGCAGCTGGAGACGGCAATCGCGCCGACAATGACCGTGGCGGCCCGCACCCCTCTACTCGCCGCCGGTCCCGTAGACGCGAACCGCCCACATCGGGAAGGTCACGAAAGCGCCTTCGCCGCCGTAGCAGTCGACCGTCTCGGCTTCGAGCAGGCATTCCATGCCGATGGTTTCGCCCGTGGCTTCGCTGAAAGCAGCGAGGTAGGTTTCGTACTGTTCGCCGAATTCTTCGTACTCTTCCCAGTAAGCGACAAAGACGTTCTCGGCAAATGGGCAGCTGGTCGCCGAGTTCGCGGAGATGTTCTGATCACAAGACTGCAGCCCTTCGTCAACGGGTTCGGAGCTGGTTTGGGCCTCGGGTTCCGGGGCGGCCTCCGAGGTGTTCTGCCCGGTGGCCTGGGCCGAGGTAAACCAGACGGCGGCGTTGCTGCCGCCGCGGCAGACGACGGTTCCGGCGCCCTCGCACTTCATGGCGTAGGTTTCTCCCGTCACCGGGCTGTAAGAGGAGATTTCCTTCGCGCCGTTGTCTTCCGCGTAAGCAGAGCGGGTGTTTTCCGCAAATGGGCAGGTGGTGACCGAGTTGACCCAGAGGCTGTCTCCACAGGATTCGGCATTCGACGGGACATGCACCACCTGTTGGTGGGACCTCTTCGTTCCCTTCCCCTGTGCTGGGTGATGACTGACCTGCGTCGAGGCGTTGGTGCTCGAGTCATTCGAGAAGACTCCGGCGGCGGCTAGCGCTCCGACGGCGATCCCCGCCACCGCGACGATGGCTAGCAGGATCAGCGCCAGGGGGTTACCGGATCGTTCACGTGGCTGAGGTGGGGGAGTCGCGTATCCATAGGCCGGCTGGTAACCGGGTGGCGGCGTCTGCGGCCGCCGGCCCGGCGGCAGGGGGGTCGGCGGGCCGATCTTCGTCTCGGTGCGCGGCTGTGAGATCACCGCGGTGGCTCCGGTGGTGCTCTCCGAAGTCATCGCTCCCGTTAGGGCCTCGGCGAATTCACGGCCGTTGCCGAACCGCTCAGCAGGATCGACCGCGAGGGCATAGGCGAAGAACTCGTCGTAGCGCTGCCCCAATGCCGGCACCGCCTCGGAGACGAGTGGCCGAGGATCGTTCGCGTGCGCCCAGCGAACGGCGAGCTCGTTCTCGCCTTCGAACGGCGGCTTGCCGGTGAGCATCTCGTAGACGAGGCAACCGAGCGCGTAGAGATCGCTGCGCGGCCCGGCCTCGCCGCCCTGGATCTGCTCCGGGGACAAGTAGCCAGTAGTCCCCACCGTGGAGCCGGTCTTGGTCAGGTGTTCCAATGCCTCCGGCGGTTTGGCGATCCCGAAGTCGGTGAGGTACGCATGCTCCTCGCCCCCCACCGTTCGCAACAGGACGTTGGCCGGCTTGACGTCACGGTGAATTAAGCCAGAAACACTGTGTAATGCGTCGAGGGCGCCGGCGATTTGCGATCCGATTGCCACGGCGCGCTTGGGTGGAAAGCGGCCGGAGTCCTGAAGCTGCTCTTTGACATCGCTGCCGTCGATCCACTGCATCACCAGGTAGAGCCGGTCGTCCTCCTCGCCGACGTCATACACCGTGACCACGTTCGGGTGGTCGACCGAGGCGGCCAGCCGCGCCTCGCGCATGAACCGTTCGCGAAATTCAGTCTCGCTGGCGATCTCTTCGCGGATGACCTTGAGGGCGACGTCGCGATCGAGTGACTTCTGCTTCGCCTTGTAAACGACGCCCATGCCGCCGACACCGGCTACCGAGACGATCTCGAAATCGCCGAGCGTGTCCCCTTGTTCTAGTGGCTTGGTCATGGGACGAGTGGTGGCTGAAGCTGGCTTGCGCCGCTTCGGTACGTCACTGGAATGATTGAGGAAATCATATTGGGTGAAACCGTGAGAGCATCTTTACCGTGAAGGCTGGGTCAGAGGTGCAGTGGGAGTTGGAGATCGGTGGCCTGCGGATACCTCTTGACGCGGCGATCGAGATCGGCCGCGACCCCGCCTGTGACCTACCGGTCGAGGACGAGCGCGCATCCTGGCGTCACGTTCGGATCACCGTCGAGGGCGAAGAGGTGGTGCTGCTCGATCTTGGGTCGAAGAACGGGACCTATCTCAACGGGCGCCGGATCGACGGCGGGCCGGTCCCGATCAGTGCGGAGGCCCTGATTCAGTTCGGCAGTACGAGGGGGCGGCTGCGCCGGCCGGTCGGAGCTATCGCCCAGAAGCTCGGCAGCTTTCGCCGGTTCCCCATCCGCGGACGGCTCTTGCGGATCGGTCGGGCTCCCGACAACGACGTCCAACTCGAGGAGCCGAACGTCTCCTGGCACCACGCCCAGCTGCGCCCGGGAGACCCACCGACGCTGGAGGATCTCGGCTCGCGCAACGGGACTCGGTTGGATGAGGAGCTGATCGCCGGCAGTCGCCGCTTGGAGCCGGGACGGGTAGCCGGTATCGGCCCGTTCAGCCTCCGGGTCGAGGGGGACGAGCTCGTCGTGGTCGACGAACGCGGTGGCCAGGGACTCAGCGCGCAGGGGGTCTCGTTCTCGGTGCCCGCGCGAACGATCCTGCAGCCAACCCAGCTCGCAATTGCACCGGGAGAGTTCGTTGCCTTGATCGGCGCCAGCGGCTCGGGCAAGACCACCCTGCTGAAAGCGCTGGCGGGGGTGCGAGCGCCCACCGCTGGCCAGGTGCTGGTGGGGACCGATCCGGTCGACCTGCGCCTGACCGAAGTCGGTTACGTGCCTCAGAGCGACGTCCTCCACGATCGCCTAACCGTGCGCGAGACGCTGCTCTATACGGCCCATCTGCGGCTCCCCTCGGATACCAGCCGGGCCGAGGTCGCCGCGGCAGCCGAGGACGTGCTGGAGGAGCTGCGCCTCGGCGAGCATGCCGAGACCCGGGTTGGCCAGCTCTCGGGCGGGCAGCGCAAGCGGGTCAGCTGCGGGGTGGAGCTGATCGGCAAGCCGACGATGCTGCTTCTCGACGAGCCGACGAGCGGCCTCGACCCACCACTCGAGCGGCGACTGATGATGACCCTGCGGCGCCTGGCCGAAAGCGGCCGCGGCGTCGTCGTCGTCACCCACGCGACTAGCAGTCTTGTGCTCTGCGACACGGTGGCGGTGATGGGGGAGGGAGGCAACCTGCTCTTCACCGGCTCGCCCGATGAAGCGCTCGAAAGCTTCAACGTCGCCGCCTACGATGAGATCTACGGAGCGGCGGAGCTGGTCGACGTGCCAGAGGCGACCTCCCCACCTACCGCGGCGCGACCGTCGCAACGGCGTCTCGGCAACCGTCTCCGCTCGGCCCGCTCGCTCCCGCGGCAGTCGCTCGCGCTGACCACCCGCTACGCCCGCACGCTTGGGCGAGACCGCCGCACGATTGGCGCTCTGCTGGGACAAGCGCCGCTGATCGGCTTGTTGATCTGTCTCCTCTACCCCGGCGATGTCCTCGCCCTTCCCGACGAACAGCCCAGTCGCAGCGCCCAGTTCGTCTTCCTCTTGGTCACCGCGGCTCTCTGGTTGGGGTTGATCGACTCCTGTCGGGAGATCGTCAAGGAGCGCGGGATCATCGTCCGCGAGCTCGCGGTCGGCGTGCGAATCGATGCCCAGCTGATCGCCAAGTCAGTCGTTCTATTCGTGCTGGCGATCGCCCAGTGCCTGCTCCTGATCGCCGTCGTCGTCGCCGTCCTCCGCCCACTCCACGAGCCAACCAGCGCCTACCTCGAGCTGACCGGGCTGTTGATCCTCACCAGTTGGTCGATGATCGGAGTTGGGCTGCTCGTCTCCACGATTGCCCGCAGCGTCGACCAGTCGACCAGCGTGATCCCGCTGTTGCTGATCCCACAGCTTCTCTTCGGTGGCGCCCTGGTCGCCTACGAGCGGATGAGCACCCTGATCAAAATCCTCTCCGATCTCGTCGTCAGCCGTTGGGCGTTCGCGGGTGCCGGCAACGCGATTGAGATGAACGCCCGGCTGGGCGAAGAACCGCAAGGGGCTGCCCTGAGTGGCTATGGGACGAGCTTCTTCTCCCTCGATCCGGCGGTTGCCGGGTTCGTCTTGCTCGGCTTCACCGCGGCGACGCTGCTGGTGGCGGCTGTTCTCCTCGCCGGCCGCAGCCAGGACGTCTAGAACGCCCGCACGATCAGGTTCAGGAGGATCGTGAGGACTATCGAGGCGATCAGGGAGAAGACGAGGCAGCCGGGGAAGAAGTGGACCTGGGTGTGGACGTTGCTGCTGCCGAAGGTCATCGGGCCGCCGGCTGAGCGGAGGCGGTCGGGCTCGGCTCGCTGGCGGTACTTGCGGACTGCGTAGACGATGCCCATGGTGCAGATGATCGAGAGCAGGAGACCGGGACCGGCGTTGCGGTCGAAGACGTAGTAGGCGATCAGGCCGGCGATGAGGGAACCGCCGATACCGGCGAGCATCGTCTCGAGCAGGCTCATCGGGTCGGGTCCGATGAGCAGCAGGCGAGCGAGGGCGCCGATTACGAGGCCGCTCAGCGCCAGCAGGAAGATGTAGGCGATTACGTCCATGGCGGCTCTCGCTACCCGGGGCTGCCGCGCGTGAATCCAGAGGCGGCGGGGTAACGGAGTGACGTGATCGCGTCCCTGGTCGTCCTCGGCCTCATTCTCCTGTTCCTTGCCTTCAGCGTCTCGCGCTCGGCGAAGCGCAGCCGCGAACGGGCCGAGGCGCGCCGCCGCCAGGAAGAAGCGACGCGCGAAGCGGGCGGCGGCAGCCCCTTCGCCGGCTCGCCCTTCGGCTCGATCTTCGAACAGCTTTTCTCCGGCACCGGGATGCGCTCGCGCTCGCTCGCCTACGACCCGGAGACCGGACAGTGGGTCGACATCACCGACGAGTACCCGCAGGGCGAGGAGCCGGCGGCGGAGAACGGCGATGCCCGTGCCGACGAGCAGGGCGAGCGGCCGCGCCGCGCGCAGCAGCAGCAGCGCCAGACCCCGTCCGGCCCGCTCGGCGGCCTCTTCGGCAGCATGGGCGCGCTCGGCGGGATGATGGGCGGCAGCGGCAACTTCTCGGTCGAGCCGCCCTCCGAGCTCGACGACTTCGAGGACGTCGGCGGCATGGAGACCATGAAGCAGGAGGTCCGCGACACCGTCGGCCTCGTCCTCGAGCATCCCGACGACGCCGAGCGCTACGGGATCGAGTGGAACGGGATCCTTCTCCACGGCCCGCCCGGCGTCGGCAAGACCTTCTTCGCCCGGGCGATCGCCGGCGAGTACGACCTCAACCTGATGCACGTCTCCACCGGCGACCTGATCGGCGGCATCCAGGGCCAGTCGGCGCAGAACATCGACAAGGCCTTCCAGACCGCCGCCCAGAACCTGCCCTGCCTGCTTTTCTTCGACGAGTTCGACTCGATCGCCCAGCGTCGCGACAACAGCCCCGACCAGGAGTCGCGCCGCACCGTCAACCAGCTCCTCACCTCGCTCGAGGCCTACCGCGACGAGCGCCGGCTGCTGGTGATGGCGGCAACCAACGACGTCTCTCACCTCGACCCGGCGGTGATCCGCCCCGGCCGCTTCGACCGCCAGATCCGCATCGACCTGCCCGACGCGAAAGCGCGCGAGGCGATCTTCCGGGCCGAGCTCGACGACCGCCCGACCGCCGCCGACGTCGAGCTGGCCGAACTGGTCCGCCGCACCGAGGGGCTGACCCCGGCGGCGATCGCGAAGATCGTCGACACCGCCGCGCTCGAAGTCTTCCGCGAGGCGACCGAGAGCGGCCGCAACATGGAGCTCGACTCCGAGTACCTGCTGCGGGCGGTCGAACGCCACGGCGGCCAGGACCGGCCGCTGGTCGAGCACTGGACCTGGGACTCGTTGATCCTCGACCCGGCGATCAAGGCCCAGCTGCAGCAGCTGCAGGCGGTGATCGAGGATCCCGAGACGGCGGTCCGTTTCGGCGTCGAGCCGCCGACCGGCCTGCTCCTCGCCGGCCCGCCCGGGACCGGCAAGACCTCGGTCGCCAAGGTGCTCGCCGCGCAGGCGAAGTCGAGCTTCTACCCGATCTCCGGCGCCGACGTGATCAGCAAATGGGTGGGGGAGTCCGAGCGCAACATCCGCCAGCTCTTCGAACGCGCCCGCGCCAACCGGCCCTCGATCGTCTTCATCGACGAGATCGACGCGATCGCCGCCTCCCGCGGCCAGGTAGAGACCAACGACAGCCACGTCAACCAGCTGCTCTCGGAGATCGACGGCGTCTCCGGCCAGCGCGGCGTCTTCGTAATCGGCGCCACCAACCGGCCCGACCAGCTCGACCCGGCGCTGCTGCGCGGCGGCCGCCTCTCGCGGACGATCGTCCTCGGCCTCCCCGACGAGGAAGCCCGCCACGCCCTGCTCTGCCTGATGACCGCGCGGATGCCGACGGTGGGGGTGCGGCTGGAGGAGCTCGCCCGCGAGACCGACGGCCTCTCGCCGGCCGACCTCAAGGGCCTCTGCCAGGAGGCGGCGCTGGCGGCGATGGCCCGCGGCTCCGGTGCGGGGGAGGGGCAAGAAGCAGCGATCGCCCATGAGGACTTCGAGGAGGCGCTGCGCCGCCTGCGCGGCGGTTCGTCCCGGCCGCAGGCGCGCGTCGGCTTCGCCTGAGCAAATTCCGGGGCTGAGCGGGTAGAGGAACAACGTGGCCGCAACGATCGCGACCGGGGAGCTGCTGAAGGAGCGGTACCGACTCGAGCGCACGCTCGGGCGCGGCGGCATGGCCGCGGTCTGGCTCGGGCACGACGAGGTGCTGGAGCGGCCGGTAGCGGTGAAGGTGCTCTCGGACACGATCGCCAGCGACCCCGGCTTCGTCGCCCGCTTCCGCCGCGAGGCGCAGACGGCGGCTTCGCTCTCGCATCCCAACCTGGTCGGCGTCTACGACTACTCCGACGAGGGCGAGCGCCCTTACCTGGTGATGCAGTTCGTCCCCGGCGAGGACCTGGCGGCGCTGCTGGCGCGGGGGGAGGGGGTCGACTGCGACCGCCTGGCGCGGGAACTGCTGGAGGCGCTCGACCACATCCACTCGGTCGGGATCCTCCACCGCGACATCAAGCCGGCCAACATCATCGTCGAACCGGATCGGACGGCGAAGCTGATCGACTTCGGGATCGCCCTCACGGCCGACGCCACCGCGCTGACCAGCACCGGCCTGATCCTCGGCACCGAGCGCTACGCCGCCCCCGAGGTGATGGAGGGGAAGCCGGCGACCGAGCGCTCCGACCTCTACTCCGCCGGCGTCGTTTTGCACTCCTGCGAAGGCCAGTGCTCGCGCGCTCTGCACGGGCTGATCGAGTGGTTGACCAGCAAGGAGCCGGGGGCGCGGCCGGCCTCGGCCCGCCAGGCGCTGGTGCGGCTGGAACGGGCGGAGCGGACGGGGGAGCCGACGGAGGAGCACGAGCCGACCTTCGAGCGGGAACGGCGCGAGGCGATCGCCGAGCCGGTCGCGCCGCCGCCCCGCGAGCCGACGCCGACCTACGCCAAGTCTGGCTCGCACGGCAGCCGCTGGGGTGCGGTCGCCGCGATCCTCGGCGTCATCGCAGTGCTGGTCGTCGGTGCGATCGTCCTCCTCGGCGGCGGCGACGACGGCAGCCAGGGAGGGGCCGGCAAGACGACTGCCGCAAAGGCGAAGAAGGGGAAGGCGAAGCAGGCCAAGCAGGCAGCGGGAGCCGGAGCCGCCGGGGCGGCATCGGACTCCGGTGAAGCGGTCGCCGCCGAATCACCGGAAGCGACCGAAGAACCCGAACCGGAACCCGCCGAACCAACCGAAACCGAACCGCCGCCCGCCGACGAAGGCAGCTCCGAATCCGGCGCCGCCCTCAACGAACAGGGCTACGCGATGATGCAGGCGGGCGAATACGAAGCGGCGGTGCCGGTGCTCGAAGAAGCGGTCGCTGCCTATCCCGAAGGCAGCGAAGACCTCAGCTACGCCTACGCGCTCTTCAACCTCGGCAGCGCCCTGCGCCAGAGCGGGCGTCCGGATGAGGCGATCCCGGTCCTCGAACAGCGGCTGGCGATCCCCAACCAGACCTCGACGGTCGAACGGGAGCTGGAAGCCGCCCGCGCCGAAGCGGGCGAATAAAGCAGCAGAAATCCCCTTTACAGAGGCGTTCGGTTATGCGAACATACGTTCGTGTTAGATGCCGCGCACCGACGACCCTCAGATCGGCCTCGCAAAGGCCATTCGGCAGCTCCGACGCGAGGCCCGGCTGAGCCAGGAAGCGCTGGGTTTGACAGTCGGCATCCATCCGACCTGGATCTCCCACATGGAGTCGGGACGGGTGAATCCGACCTGGGGCAACGTGCGAAGGGTCGCTAAGGGCTTGCAGGTATCGCTTTCGGAGCTGGCCGCGCTCGCCGAGGATCTCGAGCTCCAGGAAGGAACTGCCCCCCGGCCAGGGCAGGCAGCCGGAGGGCAGTAGGACCCCTGCATTGGGGTGGCTGAGTCGAACTCTAGTACTCAGCCATTCGTAAAGTATTTTTGTGTACCGGTCGATTCCCCAAATGAGGAATTGGACCGGCGTTTTCGGCCGAGAATGCCGGTCCCTTTCCTCGCCGCCGCCTCAGGTAGGGTGCCCGCCGATGCGTCGTCTCGTCCCGCTCATCTTCTGCTTGGCTCTTATGTGCTGTTGCGTCGGAACCGCTTCCGCGACCCGGCTGTACACGCCTACTTATTACGACGAGCCGCAGGCCGTCGGCGGCTTCGGCCTGAACGCGGACGGCAGCCTCTACCCGTTGTCCGGTTCGCCGTTTGGGGTCGAGCCTGGACCTCCCTTCGAAGCCAGCGGCATCGGCGGGCTTGCGTTTGCGCCCGACGGTCGTCGGGCGGCGGTGAGCTACTACTTCGACGGCGGCGTCCAAGGACTTACCGTCGCCCCCGACGGCACCGTCGCGCCGGCGCAGAAACCGGTTGTCGGGACTCAGCAGAGCGGGCTCGCGATCACCCCCGACGGCCGCTTCGCCTACACGGTCGCCATCAATCCCGGCGGCTCGACCAAAGGAGTGCTCGGATACTCGGTGGGGGACGACGGTGCGCTGACGCCTCTGCCGGGCTCGCCGTTCGGTTCGCAGACCTATTGGGACGCGGCGATCTCGCCCGACGGTCGCTTCCTCTTCGCAACCAACACCATTGGGGTCCAGGCGTTCGCCCTGGCCGCGGACGGGTCGGTCACGCCGCTCGGCTTCACCTCGGTCGCCAACGCCTACTACGTCCAGACGGCGCCGGACTCACCCCTGCTTTACGTCGTCTCTAGTCACAACACGGGAACCGGCGTCACCCCCTTTGCGATCGGAGCCGACGGCAGCCTCAGTCAGCGCGGAGAGATTGCCGAAACCGGCGATGTCAGCCTCGAGTACATCGGCGTCTCGCCGGACAACAAGCACATCTACATGCCGGACTCGAACCTCAACGGGATCGTGACCGCCGATGTCGCCCCCGACGGCAGCCTCACGGTGGTCAACACGATGTCGATCGAAGATCCTGAAACGGCGGCGGTCTCGCCGGACGGTCGCTTTCTCTACTGGTGGCAGGGCGGGGGCAGCGAAAACCACATCGGCGTCGCCGCAATCGGTCCCGACGGGATCCCGACGGAGCTGCCGTTCGAAACCCCGTGGGAAACCGGCGAGCCCGAGCGCCTCGTCTTCCAGCCGCAGCCGACCCCGGTGGCTCGGTTCGAGAGCAACCCGGAAGCATCCGGGACGGCAACCACCTTCAACGGCGGATTTTCTGAACGCGCGGCCCGCTATGACTGGGACTTCGGCGACGGGACCACGCTCGCCAACGGGGGAGCGACCCCGAGCCACGTCTACGCCTCCCCCGGCACCTACCAGGTGACCCTGGTCGTGACCGACGCCCAGGGCTGCTCCCTGAAGCAGGTTTACACCGGCCAGAGCACGGTCTGCCCCGGCGGGCCCGCTGCTCGCAGCGTCGGCTCGGTGACGGTAAATCCGGCGAGACCGAAGCCGCCGGCAAACGCGAAGCCCGTGATCAGCAAGCTCAAGGTCCTTCCCAAGGCGTTCGCGCCGAAGGTGCGAGGGGTCAAACCGGGCAAGGTCAAGCTCGGAACCACCTTCCGCTATCGCGTCTCCGAGGCCGCCACCGTGCGCTTCAAGTTCGAACGGAAGAAGGGCAAGCGCTTCAAGAGGCTCGGCAGCCGGCCGCAGGCCGCGAAGACGGGGGCCAACAAGCTGAAATGGAACGGCAAGCTCAAGGGCAAGCCGCTGTCGCCGGGGCGCTATCGGGCCACCGTGATAGCCACCGATAAGGATGGTGGGCGCTCGGTGCCGAAGACGGTAGGGTTTCGCATCCTTCCGGTTCCGCCATCCCGATGAAGAGACTCTCGCTGACGCTCCTCCTGCTCGCCGCGCTCTGTGTGGTCGGCTGCGGCAGCTCGGATGATTCGAGCTCGAGCACGAGTGCCAGCGGTGGCGCGAACTGCAAGAAGGGTCAGCTGGCGACCGAGAAGGACGGGGTTCTGACGGTGGCCACCGACAAGCCGGCCTACCCGCCCTACTTCGAAGACGACGACCCGACCAACGGCGAAGGCTTCGAGAGCGCGGTCGCCTACGCGATCGCCAAGCAGCTCGGCTACCCGCCGGCGAAAGTCGAGTGGACCGTCGAGGGGTTCAACGCCTCCTTCGCGCCGGGGCCGAAAGACTTCGACTTCGACGTCAACCAGATCACGATCACGCCGCCGCGCGAAAAAGCGGTCGATTTCTCCGTGCCCTACTACAAGGCCAACCAGGCGGTGGTGGCGCTGAAGGATTCCGACGCGGCGAAGGCGCAATCGCTGGCCGACCTGCAGGACGCGAAGCTCGGCGTCCAAATCGGGACCAGCAGCCTCGAAGAGGCGGAAACTGAAATCGAACCGAGCAGCCGGCCGGAAGTCTTCAACACCTCCAACGACGTCGTCCAGGCGCTGAAAAACGGCCAGATCGAAGCGATCGTCGTCGATCTCCCGACCGCGCTCTACCTGACCGCGGTGCAGGTTCCCGAAGCGACCGTGGTCGGCCAGTTCGGCTCCGGCAGCGGCGAAGCCTGGGGGGCGCTGCTCGAAAAGGACTCGCAGCTGACCGGCTGCGTCTCGGAAGCGATCGAAGAGCTCGAAAGCTCGGGCGAACTCGAAAAGATCACCCAGCGCTGGATGAGCCAGGCCGCCGGCGCCCCTGAATTGCACTGATGCCGAGTGACCGTCGCCTCGAACGGGAGGCGGCGAAGCGCCGCCGCCACCGCCGCGGCCAGGCGATCGCGGTGCTCTCCAGCCTGATCGTCCTCGGCGGGCTGGCGGCGCTGATCCTGACCAGCCCCGGCTGGCCCGAGGTGCGGGAAACCTTCTTCAACTGGGGCGTCTTCAAGGACTCCTTCCCCGATGTCGCCAAGGCCTTCTGGCTCGACGTGAAGATCTTCGTGATCGCCGAGCTGGCGATCCTCGTGGTTGGCCTGGTCGTCGCGCTGGTGCGGATCGCCAGCTCGCCGGCGATGTTCCCGCTGCGACTGCTCTCGGTCGTCTACGTCGATGTCTTCCGGGGGATCCCGACGATCCTGCTCGTCTTCCTGATCGGCTTCGGGGTGCCGGCGCTGAGGCTGTCGGGGGTGCCGACCGACCCGATCGTGCTCGGCGGGATCGCCCTCGCCCTCTCCTATAGCGCCTATGTCGCCGAGGTCTACCGGGCCGGGATCAACTCGGTCCATCGCGGGCAGCGGGACGCGGCGCTCGCGGTCGGGCTAACCGAGACCCAGGCGCTGCGCCACGTGATCCTGCCGCAGGCGGTGAGGCGGGTGGCTCCGCCGCTGCTGAACGACTTCGTCGCCCTGCAGAAGGACGTCGCCCTGATCTCGATCCTCGGCCCGCTGGAGGCGTTCCGCGAAGCGCAGATCATCGAGGCACAGCTGTTCAACTTCACGCCCCTGGTCGCCGCCGCGCTGCTCTACCTAGCGGTGACGATCCCGACTGCGCGGATCGTCGACCGGCTCGGCGGGCCGGAGGGGGCGGTGCGGTGATCGCCCCCGGCGGCCCCGTCCTCGAGCTGCGCGAAGTGACCAAGGCCTTCGGCGAGCGCGAGGTCCTGCGGGGTATCGACCTGACCGTGCGCGAACACGAAGCGGTGGCGCTGATCGGCGCCTCCGGCTCGGGCAAGTCGACGCTCTTGCGCTGCGTCGACCTGCTGGAGGAGATCGACGACGGCGACGTCTTTCTCGATGGCGAGACGATCACCGACCCCGCCGTCGACCCGGTCGGCGTCCGCCGCCGACTCGGCGTCGTCTTCCAGGCCTACAACCTCTTCCCGCACATGACCGCGCTGGAGAACGTGGTCCTGGGGGAGAGGCGGGCCCACGGCGCCTCCAGGGCCGTGGCCGAGGAGCGCGGCCGCGCCCTGCTCGCCCGCTTCGGCCTCGCCGGTCGCGAGGACGACCGCCCCGACAACCTCTCCGGCGGCCAGCAACAGCGGATCGCGATCGCCCGCGCCTTCGCCGGCCGCCCCCGAGCCCTGCTCCTCGACGAGGTCACCAGCGCCCTCGATCCCGAGCTGGTCGGCGAGGTCCTCGCCGCCGTCCGCGACCTCAAGGAGGAGGGGATGACGATGGTCATCGCCACCCACGAGATGTCCTTCGCCCGCGAGGTTGCCGACCAGGTCGCCTTCCTCCACGAGGGCCGCATCCTCGAGCAAGGCCCACCCGCCCAAGTCCTCGAGTCCCCCCAGCATCCAGAGACCCGCCGCTTCCTCAGCCGTCTCCTAGAGGCCGGCCGCGCCTAGAAGGCCT